>CAYJOV010000001.1:0-9485 GCA_964371905.1 uncultured Akkermansia sp.
CCCCCCCCCCCCCCCCCCCCCCCCCCCCCCCCCCCCCCCCCCCCCCCCCCCGCTTGGAATACAGGCTGTTTTCAGTTGTCATTTTTCCTCTCTCTTACATTCTTAGATCTTTGACTATGCCACATTTGTAGGATACAATCCTTACTTTTGACTTGATGGAGCTTGGAAAAATGTGTTATTGTTGTCTGACATCATCAATGAAAAAACTATTTTCTATCCTCAATCTTTTCTTGCTCTTGCTCTGCTGGACGTCAGAGTCCGCGCTCGCTCAACGTAGCTCTGCGAATCTCGTGACGAAGGGGGCGAGCGCGACGACGAATTCTCGTGATTGGAAGCGCTACACGATTCGCGGTCAGCAGTATATTCGCGTGGCGGATTTGATGAGCTTCTACCGCTTCCGCCATGTGACTCATTACGGGCGCAGGGGATACACGACCTACGGGCAGGGGAATCGCGCGGTGTCCTATCGTACGGGGAAGTCTGACTTTTATGTGAATAATTACCGCTACGTGCTTTCTCTTCCTATCGTGTCTCAGAATGGTCAGGCTCTGATCTCGACGGTGGATGTGCTCAAGCTGGTCGATCCCGTGCTGCGTCCGAACTTTTCCAAGCAGGCGAGCCGCGTGACGACTGTCGTGCTCGATCCAGGCCATGGTGGTCATGACGCGGGGGCGACGAGTGCCTACGCGGTGGAGAAGACCTGCAATCTCCAGCTGGCGCGTCGTGTGCGTGATCTGCTCGTGAAGAGGGGATACAAGGTGGTGATGACGCGTGATAGTGATCACTTCTTGACGCTCCAGCAGCGTGTGAATATTGCTAATAGCATCCCCAATTCTATCTTTGTAAGTATCCATCACAATTCGGGTCGCTCGCAGGCTGAAGGGATTGAGACTTTCACGCTCGCCCCCAAGGGGACGACATCCCCCTTCGCGCGCTCGCGTCGCAATCAGCATCTGCAAGGGAATAATCAGGATAGTGAGAATGTGGCTCTGGCGACGGCTATTCACAGCCGTACGATCAAGGCCTCGGGTGCGGTGGATCGCGGGATTCAGCGTGCGCGCTTTTCTGTGCTCTGCACGATTCGCCGCCCTGCGGTGCTCTTTGAGGGGGGCTTTGTGTCGAATGCCCGCGAGGGGCGACGCATTGCCTCAGCTGACTATCAGGCGAGTCTCGCCAGCGCTATCGCTCAGGGGATTATCGCCTATGGGGGTATTGTCGGCGCGAGCAATCTGCGCAGCACGAATAAGGGGAGACGCTATTGATCCAGCCCTTGCTTTCTACTATGTCACGCGGTCTTCCTTGCTATGCGAGATGGTGTTTCTCTGCCCTGCTCGCAGGGGCTTGTCTTGGTGCGACGATGAGCGACGCCCCCGTGGAGTCGGCTGATGCTGCGCCTGCTGATGCGAAGCCCGCGGCGAAGAGTGGCGATGGGTGGAAGCGGGTGGATGTGGATGGAGTTTCTTATATTTTGTGGGAGGATTTTTGTCGTTTTTATCACCTGCGCTCTTCGTCTCAGGCTGATACGGCGCTGAGCGGGACAAGGCAGAATGTGCATCACGGTGACTTCTGGCTCTCGCTTGGCAAGGATACGCAGTCTATCTATATTCAGGGGCATCTCATCGAGCTCACGCATCCTCTCATCTATCAGGAGCCACACCGCTGGCTCATCTCGGAGGCGGATTGCTTTGCTCTGCTCGATCCCATCCTGCGGGCAGATTATCTCATGAGGGGGCATGCTCCTATCCTCACGATTGTGATTGATGCGCCTCACGGTGGCAGTGATCAGGGTATTCCCATCGATGAGAAGCTCAGCGAGGCGGGCTACACGCTCCAGCTAGCTGAGCGGCTCAAGGAGCGTCTCGACAAGCACGGCTACTACTGTGTCTTGACGCGTAAGGGGGATGTGCATCTCTCGGATCAGGCGCGTGTGGATCAGGTGAATTCTTATACCAATGCTCTCTACATCAGCCTGAGGCTGAATCAGGGGGTGCGCGCGAAGCGCGGCATCGAGTGCTACACGACTCGCGCAGGGCTCGGTGCCGCGGCTCGCGCGCACGAGCCGCGCCTCGTGCAGGAGAGTGCTCTGCTGGGGATGATGGTGCAGTCGCATATTCTCTACGCGACGCGCGCTGTGGACGCGGGGCTGCGTGGGAGCTACTACAGCTATCTGCGCTCGATCAAGCATCCTGCCTGTGCGATCTATCTGGGCTATATGAGTCATGAGCAGGAGCGTGCACTGCTACTGGACTCGGGCTATCAGCAGAAGATGCTTGATGGGCTGGAGCGCGCTATTGTGGGCTTTGTGAAGCTGACGCAGGGTGAATCTGCTCTGTGAGTGATGACAAGCTGAAACCGCTTTTTTACTACTTGCGACTCGATGCTATGAGCGCGACACAGCCCCCCCTTCCCATACTGAGAAGGGGGGCTGTGTGTTTATGAAAGGCTGATGGTTGATATCCTAGGCTTCGTCCTTGCGGCGGCGGCGCAGGAGCATGCCCGCGAGCGCGAGGAGGCTGAGTGTAGCCGTGCTAGGCTCGGGTATGTAGAAGACGACGTTGTCACCAACGTAGGTGTGCCCCAGAGCGGCACCACGATACAACTCCTTTGTACCATCAGAGAGGATAATGGTGACCAGATCGTAATCCGTCTTGTATTCATCCTTGGATACGCCGTTGAGCTCAAAGGCAATTATGCCTCCATCGGTGAGGTAGGTATTCTCGAATGCTGTCAAATCAAGGCCGGAGGGCGTGATATCGAGCGTGAGCGTGCCCTCGATGATATTCTCGGCGACCGATATAGCCGTGAGCTTGTAGACGAGCATCTCTTGAGTACCACCTTCCAGTGTGTCCAGATCAGGAACAAGGCGTCCTGCGTCCATACCATTACCCGTGGCAGCCTCAATCTCGACATTGCCCGCGTACCTGAGTGTCGCGCTGCTGTTGGTGATGGTTGTGCCAAGTCCTATGGTGACATTCTCAAGAGTGAGCTCAGAGCCATCCCCCAAGGTGACCGCTGTGTTGGTCAGCGTGGTGTTGCGGATGGAGCCTGCGCCACTCTCGACGAGATCGACGTCGGCATTGGTCAGCGTCACATTCTCCACGAGATTGCCCGCGCTTGTCGCGCCTGAGCTATAGCTCGTCGAGCCATCAGAGCGTCCCGTGACGGTGAGATCTCCAGTGAGGAGCTGGGCATTGCCGCGCTCATGGGTGAGATCGTTGTCGAGCACGACTCCTGAGGCTATCGTGATGCTGCTGTGGTCAGCCAGCTGGAGATTGCCCTCACCGACGGCCTCAGCGTGACCGACGGTGAGCTCGGTGGCATCACCTGCGCTGCCTGCCGCCAATGCGGTCGTGCCTGTGAACTCGGTACTGGCGTTGCTGAGTACGACATCGGCTCCCGCTGCTACTTGTATGGTGCCTGCACCCTTAAAGCTGGAGCTCGAATCTTGGGCGAATCCTTCGCCCAGTGAGGCCGTGCCTGTGTCATCCTTGAAGGTGATTTCTCCCGCTATTGTTCCCGTGAATGACTCGTTCTCATTCGTGTCAATGATATTGCCCAGCGTGTAGCTGAGTACACCGTTGGCGTAGCTGAAGGTCTTGCCCTCTGTATCGATGCCCAAGAGATGTGTGGCAAGGTCGCTGCTATTGTTGGTGAGCCAGTTGTCTATATTCGCGTCACCATTGCCCGTGATGAGAGTGAAGTTATTGTCCGCGTCAAAGCTAGAGCCTGTGAGATCGAGGATGAGACTATCAGCAAAAATCAGCTCCCCTTCGTTGGTCATAGCCGAGCTATAGTCCAACGTACCGGATAGGGTGAGGCTGCATCTGCGGCCTCTAGGATCAATGAAGCTCTCCCTGCTCAGGGCTCACCGTATCGGCAATGATCGTGTCTTGAAGAGTGGCCTGCGTGTGCGTGTCAGCAGCAAAGGTGACGTTGGCATTGGGCGAGTACGCGGCAGCTTCACCCTCTGAGGTGAATACGGTCTCAGCACCATTCCCCCAGTTAAGCTCAGAAGGAGCGGCTTTATCAGAGGAACCTGTATAACCGAGATTGGACTGTGCTTGTAGATTATAGCTGACAAAATGCCCAAGCAACAGGCTGGCTGCACCGAGTGTCGTCGTGCTTGCGCTGACGGCGAGCATTACGGAATAGAGTGCTCGGCGGAGAGATTTGTTAAGTTTGAGTTTCATGATGAGAAATGCTTCTTAGGAGAGTATCGGTTTTTAAGCAAAATATCAAAAAATGATAATCACTGGTCGTAATAACAAAAACACTCTAAACGTCAAGATGAGATCTTAGGTAATATTTTTTTTAATAGAGTATCGCTCACTCAGGGAAGCGAGGGAGGGATGAAGTATAGTTTTGCTTGCATCCCACAAATCTATTGCTAGAATACTCTTCATGAAGATTGCTGTCATCGGAAAAGGCGGTCGCGAGCATGCCCTCGTAGAAACCCTCGCGGCGAGTCCCTGCGCCCCTACTATTTACTCCTTCCCCGGCAGCGATGCTATCTTGAGCATCGCCGAGCCTGTCGCAGCCCACGATATGGACAGTCTCATCGACTGGATGGTCGCGGAGCAGATTGACCTCTGTGTCGCGGGTGAAGAAAGCTACCTCGTGCTCGGTGAGGGCCTCGCCAATCGCTGCGCTCAGGTGAATATCCCCTGCTGGGGACCGGTCAAAGAGAGTGCCCAGCTGGAGGCCTCCAAAGAATTTTCCAAGGAGTTCCTCCTGCGCCACGGCATCCCCACCGCTGCCGCCACGACGGTGGACAGCCTCGATGAGGCCAAAGCCGCCATCGCGGGGCAATACCCCACGGTGCTGAAGTTCGACGGCCTCGCAGCCGGCAAGGGTGTCGCCGTATGCCCCGATGAGGCCTCAGCAGATGCCTTCTTGCAAGAGGTGCTGGTCGAAAAACGCTTTGGCCCCGGTCGCCTCCTCGTCGAGGAATGCCTCGTAGGCCCTGAGATCTCCATCTTTGGCGCGATCTGTGACGATCAATACCTCATCCTCTGCCCCGCACGCGACTACAAGCGACTCAGCGAGGGCGATGAGGGACCCAATACGGGTGGCATGGGAGCCGTCGCCTCCCGCCAGCTGGTCACCCCCGAGCTACTTGCCGAGATCGAGCAGAGCATTGTCGCGCCTACGGTGCAGGGACTTATCAAGGACGAGCTGCCTTATCGCGGCTTCCTCTACTTTGGCCTCATGCTCACGGCGCAAGGTCCCAAGGTGATCGAGTACAACTGCCGCTTTGGCGATCCGGAGTGCGAGGCGGTCATGCCGCTGCTGCGAGGCGATCTCGCGACCTTCTGCTTGAAGGGCGCACAGGGTGACTTCTCGCCTGATCTCATCTCCTTTGACGACGGCTGGAGCATCTGCTGCATCCTCGCCTCCGCAGGCTACCCTGCCAGCTCTCGCAATGACGATCTCATCAGCGGGCTTGACGATTGCGCCGCGCGTGTCTACCACTGCGGCACCAAAAAGACTGAGGCGGGCTGGGTCACCAATGGGGGACGCGTCCTCGCCATCGTCGCGCAGGGGGAGAGCCTCGATGAGGCGCGCACAGCGGCGCATAGCGAAGCCGCCAAGGTGCAATTCGACGGCTCACAACGCCGCTCCGATATTGGCTATCTGAATATGTAATTGCTTTCAAAAAATATACCGAAAAGAGGCGTGGAGACCAAGCTCCACGCCTCTTTTCTATTGAAATAAGATGTGCAAAAAAGATGCTAATTGCCGAGATAGGAGCGCTTTGCCACCTTGTTGAATCGACGGCAGGCCTGACGGAAGGGCTCGACGTTGAAATACTCGACAGCGCGCAGATTCTCACGTGCTCGCTCTAGTCCACGTGCGGCGCGTTGATGCGACTTGATAAAGTGTCGACGGTAGAGGATGTCGCCTAGCGCGCGCTTATCCTCTTGGCTCAGGTGCTTCATGAGTTGATCTCCACGCATACCGATGATGTTGAGTTTATCGGCGAGTGAGTAGATGGGAGTGATGGCATGGTGCGGTCTCATCTCCCTGTTCATGACACGATCGATGATAGAGATGTATTCTCTGCGTACCTGAATAGACTCTTGAAAGAGATCGACAGCTCGCTGGATATTGCTCCCCCCCCTAGAAGGGCGTGAGCCGTACTGAGGTCTATCGTAGGAATGACGATCATAGGAATGGTGATCGTAGCCGCCCCTCGCCGAGACAGGCTGAAGGAAGGCAGGAAGTGCCGCTGAAAGAAGCAGGCTGTAAGATATGAATTGTTGCTTCATCATCGATTTATATCACACTGTAATTGTCACAGCAAGAGTTATTTTTGACTTAAAATCTAATAATAAGGAGAATGGAGTATAATAGAGGACATTTTCGAGCACAGCTGCATCAAATCGCGTATAAAAAAAACCGCGCGATGCCATCAATCAATGACACGCGCGGTCGAGTGAGTAGGATGGGGGAAGCTGCCTACTCAGTAAGATGTGAGGGCTACTTAGAACTGCATACCGCCACCGATGCGTACCGTGTGGTACATCTGAGCGTTCGACTCAAAATAGGAACGCCCGTAGTAGGTCTCCTCAATATCGGGAGCCGCGGTGCTACCGCGGAATTCGTACGCGACAAAGAGATAAGCCCAAGGCGTGTAGTGGTACTTCACCCCCACCTCTGCACTGTAGGCAAAGCCAGCCTCCGCGCCATCGTATTCGGAATAGCCCCAGCCATAACCCGGATCACGATAAGCATAGTCGATGTAGCTGCCGACGACGGCAAGACCCGCATTCACCCCGAAGAAGAACTCGATGGGCGAGTTGCCCGCTCTAAAGCTCTGCCTATAGCCAGGCATCAGGGTAAAGGTATGCTGCCACATGTCTATATCATGGCTACCGTATGAAGGGTCATGAATAAAGGTCGAGCCCGCGCCGTAGCCGTAGCTGATGCGCAGATTGACCGCTTGGTACTTGTTGAAGCGATGCCCGATGGTGAACTCCGCACCGACCATATCCAGCGAGCCGAGCTCTGGCCAATCCTCGATCGCATCCGATACGCCAAAGCCATAAAAGGCTGAGCCTTCGCTGTAAAATCCACGCGCATCATTCTGCGCACGATACGGCGAAGCTGCGGGAGCCGCATCATAGTAGGCGGCATTGGGAGCAGCCACAGTGGGAGCTGGACCTGGGGGAGGAGCGAGCCAGAGAGCCTGAGCGAGAGAGCTGCTAGCGAGCATGCCACCAATAACAGTAGTTACAGAAAGTTTCATAACTATTCGAGTGTAGTTTCTTTTTGAGTACATAGCAAGAAGAAAATATGTCACGGCGGTAGAATTTCTCTCAATTGTGATTATACTACAATGGGTTGTATGAGGGGCTGCCCAGCGTACCCAGACTCCCTCATTGACAGGGGCATCAAAATATTTATAATTGATAGTATGAACTCGCCATCACCTCAACCCCGCGTCGTTGCCATTGTGCCTTGCTATGCATCGCGATTGACGATTCGATCGACCGTAGAGAGCCTCTTGCAGCAAACGCGCGCACTCGATCTCATCGTCATTGTTGATGATAGGTCAGGGGATGGTTTTGAGCATGAGATTAAAGACCTACTCGATGCACATCCTCAAGTGAAGATTCATCAGAATGCGCAAAACCTAGGTGTCTCCGAATCGCGCAATGAAGGCTTCCGCCACTATGCTGCAGACTTTTACATCTTATGTGACGCTGATGATGAAGCTCTGGAGCATCGTGTCGAAGCATCCTTGAAGTTCATGCAAGAGCACCCCCAATGCGGAGTCATGGGCAGCTATATTTATTTCAAAAATGCGCGAGGCAAGCGCATTGGTGTCGGAAAAAGCTTTCGCTGCTTTACATCAGAGGAGGCCAAGTATTTTAGGGAGAGCCTTGAGAGTATAGGCTTTTTACCCAGCACGATGTGTGTGCGTGGTGAGGTGGTACGAGAGGATCGCGTGCTGTTCCCCCCCGATTTGACTGCTTGTGAGGATAGGGAGTTTGTCGATAAGGTGCTCGAGGCTGGCTGGGATGCCTTGTGTCTCCCCGAGCCACTATGTGACTACCGTGTCCATGCGACTTCTATTTCTACGTCACGCCCCTTTTTCGTGCATCTCCAAGGCCTCTACGCCTATGATCGATTGCTCAGACGCCGGACTCGCAAGGAGGCCATCAGTTTTGAACAATTCATAGAAAACTATAAAACAAAATCACTTTGCTCAAGAGCATGTGAGTTCACCTCCGTCTTCGCGCAGTCTTTGTATCGAAGGGCTGGTTTTCATCTGATGCAGCGTCAATTTATCAGGGGAGGGACGCTGCTGTCGTTGAGTATCCTCTTGAAACCTACTTTATTAAAAAAATTAAAAAGTTTTTTAAAGAAAACGAATTGAGCTCAGCATTCAAGTATGCTCCCTTTTACAACAAGCGCCCTTCTCCGCCACCATGCGAGCGCCCCAACGTGATGTGGGCTTCATGATGCGGTAGGTGCTGATATGGGGTGAATCAAGCTCATAGGTACTATAGACAGAGGGGCGAGTATAGAAGCAGTCCGCTACCAATCTTTTCAAATTCGTCCAGCGGTAAATAATGAGATTCGAGGTCATGATCAGTTGGGGAGTATCCCGATGAAAGTCACGCCACTCAGCGTGAGCTTTGCTAGACCATGCTAGATTATCCCCTGTACACAAAAATGTAGAGGTGATGACATCGATACATTGGAAGCGTAGCTCTTTGCAGACGAGTTGATAAAAGAGAACCAAGTCGCCCGAGCACTTCCACTTGGTGTCAAAGGCGATGCTGTGCTTGCGAAAGCTCGATGCTCTGTAGAATGTAGAGTTGGTGATACAAACACAATTCATCCATGAGGCAATTTTGCGTGGTATGATGGGTCGCCTGTGGCAAATGTATTGATATTGAGAGTCTAGTATGATATAGCTTCCCAGTAAAATATCAGCAGATGCAGAGTTCTTCATCTCTTGAGCGACCCGAGCCAGAGCATGGGCTTGGTATTGCTCATCGCTATTGATATGGGCGACGATATCGGCATCCTCAGGCAGCAGTGCCCAAGCGCGATTGATCGCATCGTACATGCCCTCGTCCTTCTCGGTGATGAAGGTGAAGTGGTAATTGAGCTGCCCTTGATGCTCGCGCTGCCACTCCTCGAGCCACGCTACAGTGCCATCACTGGATCGAGCGTCCTGTATGTGATGGTGGATGTGTACATCGTCACCGGCTTGGTCATAAACAGAGCGAATGCAACCTTGTAGCCAAGCAAAACTATTATAAGTAGGCGTAACAATATAGAATTTGGTCATGATAGAACAGGTAGAACGACTTACCTGAGCGGCATTGTATGCTCTAATAATGATGATGACAAGTTCATTTTTTAGGAAAAATTGTCACGCAGGCAAGATTATTATTTGCCGCTTGAGGGCACTATGCTACTATCGGGGTGAAATCAGCTTATCACTCCCATTATGAATACTAGCTCTC
>CAYJOV010000001.1:9585-39814 GCA_964371905.1 uncultured Akkermansia sp.
ATGCTACTATCGGGGTGAAATCAGCTTATCACTCCCATTATGAATACTAGCTCTCGCTCTCAGGCTCTTGATATTCTCCGCGGACTCAGCATCGCGGGGATGATCCTCGTCAACAACCCTGGCACGTGGAATGTCGCCTTCCCCGCTCTACGGCATGAGCCGTGGGTGGGCTGCACGGCGGCAGACCTCGTCTTTCCCTTCTTTGTCTTCATCGTAGGTGCTGCCATGTCCTTCTCCTTGGCCAAGGTGCAGTCGCGCTGGTCTGGCGCGCTGTGGGGGAAAATTCTTTTGCGCACGCTGCTGCTCTTCCTCGTCGGCGTCCTTCTCAATGCCTTTCCCTTCTACCCCTTCCCTGCAAAGCCAGACTTGAGCTTTTGGGAGAATGTGACAAGGCACTACGAGCAGCTGCGCCTCTTTGGGGTCTTCCAGCGCATCGCGCTCTGCTACCTGCTCGGCGCTATCCTCATCCTCCTGCTACGCCAGAGCAAGCTCATCTTGCTCGCGCTCATCGCCCTCATCGCCACCCATTGGTATCTCCTCGTCCAGCTCGGTGATCCGCATGCGCTGCCCTATCATGGCGCAGAGGGGGTCTTCTCCCTCGCGGGGCAGGGCGCAGGTGCACTCGATGAGTGGCTTGTCGGCGGCAGCCATGTGTACAGGGGCTACGGCGTCCCCTTCGATCCCGAGGGACTCCTAGGCTGCCTCACGGGGGCAGCCACCGTCTTGCTCGGCTACCTCGCAGGCGGCATCCTGCGCCAAAGCAGCAGCCACGCACATAGCGCAGCAAGGCTCTACAGCATGGGGTTGCTCTGCCTACTGGCAGCCTATCTCCTCTCCAGCGAGCTACCCGTCATCAAGGCTCTCTGGACAGGAAGCTACGTCTTGCAGGCTGGGGGCTGGAGCATGATCGTGCTGGCCCTGCTCATCTATCTCGCCGATATTGCTGGCAAGGCATGGTGCTTTGCCCCTCTCAAGGTGATGGGATATAACCCCCTCGTTGCCTACATCCTCGCGCATCTGCTCGCGGTGTCAGCCGATCGTCTCATCACGTGGACGAGTGCAGGGAAAGAATGGAGCCTGCATCAGTGGTATTACCAAGAAATCTGCGTCGCCACCGTGGGGGCGAGTGATGCCTACTCGTCCCTTCTCTATGCGGGGGGCTTTTTGCTGGTCGTCTTTGTGCCCTGCCTCATCCTCTACAAGAGAGGTATTGTGATCAAGCTCTGAGCGTCTAGATACAATTCAGGCATGCAGCTAGGGGCTGCATGCCTGTGTAAGAATGATGTTTGCAGCACTTTATTGCTGCGCTACGCGGAGAGCCTGTGCGTCCTCGTCGCTCAGCTCGATGTACTGCCAAGGCAGACCGTATTGATTGAGAGCAGCCATGAAGGGATCGGGGTCATTTTGCTCCATGTTGAAGACCCCCTTGCCCGACCATGTCCCCTCCAGCATCAAGCGGCCACCAATAGCGGCGGGCACGCCAGTCGTGTAGGAAATAGCCTGTGAGCCCACCTCGTCAAAGCAGGCCTCGTGGTCGCAGATATTGTAGACATAGATGGCCTTGTTCTTGCCATCCTTCTGGCCTTGAATCACGCAGCCTATGCAGGTGCGACCCTTCGTCGACTTGCCCAGATCACCTGGATCGGGGAGCACCGCCTTGAGGAATTGGAGGGGGATGATCTCAACACCCTGATACACGACGGGATCAATGCGTGTCATGCCCACATTCTGAAGGACAGTGAGGTGATTGATATAATTGGGCGAGAAGCTCATCCAGAACTGCGCGCGCTTGATCGTGGGAATATGCTTCACGAGAGACTCAAGCTCCTCGTGGTACATACGATAAATCTCATAAGTCCCCACCTCATCGGGGCAGGTGAAGGGCTGGTGAAGGCTCATGGCCTCTGTCTCGACAAAGGCACCATCCTCCCAGTGACGGCAGGGGGCAGTCACCTCGCGAATATTGATCTCGGGGTTGAAGTTCGTTGCAAACGCCTTCCCGTGGTTACCGCCATTCACATCAATGATGTCGAGATACTCAATCTCGTCGAAATGATGCTTGAGCGCCCAAGCCGTGTAGACATTCGTCACACCAGGGTCAAAGCCAGAGCCGAGCAGCGCGAAGAGCCCCGCCTTTTCAAAACGCTCCTGATACTCCCACTGCCAGCTGTATTCAAACTTCGCCACATCCTTGGGCTCGTAGTTCGCCGTGTCGAGATAATCCACACCAGCCGCGAGACAGGCATCCATAATAGGAAGATCCTGATAGGGGAGCGCCACATTGAGCACGAGATCAGGCTGCACCTGCTCAATCAATGCGGTGGTCGCCGCCACGTCATCAGCATCGATGGCATGCGTCGTAATCTCTACACCCGAGCGCGCCTTCACATCGGCAGCAATGATATCACACTTGCTCACCGTGCGAGAAGCGAGGTGAATACTCTGATACACGTCAGCCATTTGCGCACACTTATGAGCCACAACATGACCAACACCGCCAGCACCAATAATAAGCACTCTTTTCATCGTGAGCCTAGATTGCCTGAATAAGCCTCCGCAGTCAATCAAAATGAACGCTTACGCGCATTTTCTCGCAAAGCGATTCTAGGAGAAATAAGAGATGCCCCTTAGCGCGGGGCTAATGCCTGCATGGCGCAGGGCGACTCCCAGCACAGGCTCGTTGCGATGACGCGCGTCGTGTAGTCCAGAGCCTCTTCGACCGCGAGCACGAGGGGCTTGCCGTGTGAGAGCCCCGCAGCAACGGCAGCCGATAGAGTGCAGCCTGTGCCATGAGTGCTCACACCATGGATGCGCGCATGCGTCCACTCCTGCATCCTACCCTCGCGATCCACGAGGACATCAAGGCAGCTCTCGCCTGCGAGGTGCCCGCCCTTGAGCAGGACAGCGCAGCCGTAGCGCGACTGCAAGGTCGCAGCGGCAGCGCGCAGCTCATCGTGACTCTCGATACGAGCGCCATCCAGCAGCGAGCTGGCCTCATCCCTATTCGGAGTCAGCAGGGTCGCGCGAGGGAAGAGATGCTGCTCATAGACCTCAATAGCCTCGCGCAGCATCAGAGACTCGCCCGCTGTGGCGATCATCACAGGATCGACCACGAGGGGAATGCTCGCGTAGGCTTCTTGCTTTAAACAATCCGCCACAGCATGCACAATAGCGGGCGCGTAGAGCATGCCCGCCTTCACCGCCGTCACAGGGAAATGCTCAAGGCAAAGGCGCAGCTGCCCCAGCACAAAGCTCGCCTCCATGGGCACGATGCTCTCCACCACACCGGGTACCTCATTGACGGCACAGGTCAGCACGGTGAGCGGGTAGCAGCCTAGGGCCACCCCCGCCTTGAGATCCGCCTGAAGACCAGCCCCCGCGGAGCAGTCCGAGCCTGCGATGCTCAGCATGGCGGGGTAGTTCGCCTGTAGGGCACTCATTTCTTGATCGATATAAAATTAAGCCTGAAAAGCCTGCTCCAACACCGAGGCTACACCGAGCAGCCCCGCCTCCGAATGATGCGAGCCAATGAGCTGAATACCGATGGGGAGCTCGCCCTCCGACCGAGGCGTTGGGATACTCAGTGCGGGAAGTCCCGCGAGATTCGCAGGGATGGTGTAGATATCAGAAAGATAGGTCTGTAGAGGCGTCAGGCTGCTGTCATGCAGAGCGGGAGCTGCCGTAGGCGCGACGGGGCTGATGAGGTAGTCCACCTGAGCAAAGGCCTGATCAAAATCACGCGCAATCAGCGCGCGCACCTTCTGCGCGCGCCCGTAGTAGGCATCATAGTAGCCGCTGGAGAGCACGTAGGTACCAAGGATGATACGACGCTTCACCTCCGCACCAAAGCCCTCGCTGCGCGAGCGTGTGTAGAGATCCTCAAGCCCCTTGACATCGGGCGCGCGGTAGCCGTAGCGTATGCCGTCAAAGCGCGAGAGATTCGACGAGGCTTCCGCGCAAGCGATGATGTAGTAGGTCGCCACGACCGCCTCGGAGTGGGGGAGTGAGACCTCGACGATCTCGGCACCCTGCTCCTCAAGCTTCTTGAGACTGAGCTGGAGGGCTGCTTGTACGGCGGCATCATTCCCCTCGGAGAGGTACTGCTTGGGCAGACCTATTTTGACACCCGAGATGGGTTTTCCCAGCTGAGCGGTGAAGTCCTCACTGCCATGCTGCGAGCTCGTCGAGTCCTTGGGATCGTGCCCCGCCAGTGCATTGAGCAGCACCGCGGCGTCCTCGACATTCTGCGTCAGAGGACCTATCTGATCGAGGGAGGATGCGAATGCGACCAAGCCATAGCGCGAGATGCGCCCATAAGTAGGCTTGAGACCCACGACGCCACAGTGTGAGGCTGGCTGGCGTATGGAGCCGCCCGTATCCGAGCCCAGAGCCGCAATAGCCATGCCGGCCGCGACCGCTGCCGCCGAGCCGCTTGACGAGCCACCGGGGACGCGCTGCGTGTCATGCGGATTGGCCGTCGCGCCAAAGGCGGAGTTCTCCCCATGGGAGCCCATGGCAAACTCATCCATATTCGCACGAGCAAAGGGGATAGCCCCCGCCGCCTTGAGCCTCATCGTGCTCGTTGCGTCATAGGGGGAGATAAAGTGCTCGAGCATGCGCGAGGCGCAGCGCGCGGGCTCTCCCCGCACACAGATATTGTCCTTGATGACAAGGGGGATGCCCCCTAGAGGGAGCGAGAGATCCGCCTGAGCGGCTAGCTCGAGTGCGCGTGCTTTGTCGTAGGAGAGCAGCGCATTGAGGGAGGGATTCTGCGCCTCGATGCGCAGGGCAAGCTCCTCGACGAGCTCTGTGGGTGAGATATGTCCTGATTGCAGCTGCTGCTTCCAGTGTCGTATTGATCCAAAAAACATGGGGATTGTGGGGCTCTATTGAAACTAATTTTAAACGCGAGACCGTGAGTCTTAATGCGCTGACTCGACCACCTTGGGCACGCGGATCTGTCCATCAAGCGCGGCTGGGGCATTCTCAAGAGCCTGCTGCTGGCTCAGACTCGGCCCCACGACATCGGCTCGCACCACATCCGTATCAGGCAGCGGGTGCGTCATGGGGGCTATTCCCTCCACGTCCCACTCGGCGAGCTGGTCAACATGGGTGAGGATCTGAGTGAGATCTTGAGAGAAACGCTCAATCTCATCATTGGTGAGTTCGAGCTTGGCAAGCTTGGCGATATAGGAAACGTCGAGTGTTGATTCAGACATAGAAGCGTGATAAAAAACTAAAGAACAAAAATAATAAAGCAGAGCATAGCGTAGATCGTCGCCCCGAGCAAGAGAAGAACCATCCCATTGCCTCGGAGCTCCGCAAAGGCACTCATGCCGCTCCAGACATCGCCCATATTCACATGCATGCGTCGCGGGCGACGACGCTTGGGCATGACGAGCTTTGCCGCCGCGCGACGCGGGCGAGCCTGCTGAGGCTCGCTTCTTTGCGACTGGCGGCGATTGAGAAATTGGAGTTGGCGACTCATGAGAAAAAATTAGCTAAGAGCGTACCAGGCGATGAATAAGATGAGAATCAGAATGCAGAGCGGCAGGTGGAAGAAGAGACCACGCACGAGCTCATCTTGCAGCTTGGACCACGACAACCCCCAACGCTTATTCTCAGAAGGATGTAGATCAAAGACACGCGTATGCTGGAAATGCTTGTCGGCGAGGTAGGCCTCATTGAGATCATTCTCCGCGCGATCGAGCTTTGCCAAGCCGCTGAGCAGATGCTGCTCCATATTCGCAGCGGACCAATCCGAGGGGTCGAGCCCAGAGAGCACCTGCAGATGGCGTGCCAAGTTGTCATAATAATGACGCAGCTCCACCTTCTCCTTCTCCATGGAGTCAATCTCACGTGCGAGGCGGCGTACGACATTATGCAGCTTCATCCCGAGCTCATCAAGCTGCGCTGCGAACTCCGCCTTATCCTCCTTGAGACGCTGGAGCTCTCGATGCTGCTCACTCCACTCTGCCTGCTTTTGCTCATAATAAGCCGCCTGTGCACGCGTATCGTCCGCCTGACGGCGTACCTGCTCGGGTGTGTAATGCGTCGCTGCGGGCGCAGATGTAGGCGTCGCCTCCGTAGGACGAGGGCGGGATGATGTGGCGCGTTGTTGTTCTAGAGGCATAGCGTGTTACAGAATATTGCTCAGTATGCTAATGAAAAAAAGCTTTTTTGTCAAGAAAAATACACGCCACCACTTGCCCATTAAGCTTGAAAGCCAAGAATAAGGGGCAAAAGCGCACCTATAAAAAAACCCCCATCTTAGAGAGATGGGAGTCCGTGCATTATCGCCGTCAGGCGACTCAAGCGCGTGATGGACTAGCGGCGACCGCGCACCACGTAGACATTGGGATTGCGAGGAGTCTCGGGCTCGCGCTCACAAGCGGGCATCATATGATTGATCGCGCGCTTTTGAATCGTCTTTTTCAGACCAGCGTTATTAACCTCAGTGATTTCTTTGGACTTTTTGATGGACTCCAAGCGCTCTTGGCGAGCCTTGTTCTTGGCGTCTTCGTAGGCCTTTATACTAGCCTGCTGGCGAGCTGTGGCCATGGCATTGAGTGTGCTAGGGCTCAGATCATCAAGGGTGACATCGGGAGCAGCCTGAGCGATAGAGGCACAGGCGCATAGAAGAATAGCGGAAAAGAGTTGTGCAGATTTCATGGTTTACCTCTCTACTTTAAGAAAAGTCAGCGGCACTGTCAAGTTTGTTTTAGCCGCTCGATAAAATAATCTACACAGCTCGTGCTTGCCCCCGATACGAGCAGCCTCATAAAGACCCGATCTCCTTATGAGCTGCTCATCCGCGTGTGTCTTTAGCGCGTTTTGAGATTGAGCAGCATCTGAGAATTGTTGGGCGACTTCTGTAGGAAAAAGAGTAGTCGCTCCATGGCTTCTACTGGCTTATGACCTGCTAGGGCGCGTCGGATGAGGTGCACGCGTGGGAGCATCAATTCGGGGAGAATGAGCTCTTCGCGGCGTGTGCCACTCTTGAGTATGTCCACCGCAGGGTAGATATACATCTCGGCGATGCGGCGATTGAGCACGAGCTCCATATTTCCCGTGCCTTTGAATTCTTGGAAAATCAAATCATCCATGCGGCTGTTGGTTTCCACGAGAGCTGTGGCAAGGATGGTGAGCGAGCCCGCCTGACGCGTGTTGCGAGCAGCCGCGAAAAGTCGGCGGGGCATCTCCAATGCTCGCGCATCAAGTCCTCCACTCATGGTGCGCCCACTGCCCCGATCTGCATTGTTGTACGCGCGGGCGAGGCGCGTGATGGAGTCGAGCAGCAGGATGACATGGCGACCCTGCTCCACGAGGCGTTTTGCTCGCTCGATGCTCATCTCGGCGATGCGGCAGTGCTCGCGTACGTGGCTGTCGTTGCTCGATGCGTAGATCTCGGCATGAGGGAGCGCGCGGCGGAATTCGGTGACTTCTTCGGGGCGCTCATCAATCAGTAGGATAATGAGATGGAGCTCCTCTTCATAGTTGCGCTCGACAGCCTCGGCAATATCCATGAGCAAGGTGGTCTTGCCTGTACGAGGAGGGGCGACGATGAGCCCACGCTGACCGCGTGCGACGGGGGCGACCAAGTCGAGGGTGCGTGTTGTGTAGCGTGTCGGGGTGGTCTCAAAGCTCAGGCGGTGGGTGGGATTGACCGCCTTGAGGTCATCAAAGTGGGGGACGGCACTAGCCTCCGCAGGCTCAAGCCCATTAATCGCGGTAATGCTCACCATCTGATGACCGCGCTCGTACTTCTGAGACATACCTGTAATCTCGACAAAGGGGCGCAGCTGGTACTGCTTGATGAGGTCGAGCGAGACATAGACTGCCTCATCTGAGGGTGCCCAGTTGTTCTCAGCGGTGCGCACAAAGCCAAAGCCTTTGTTGGTGATTTCAAGAATGCCTGTGAGCTCTTCGGGGTCGCCGATGGGGACGTAGGCACGGCTTTTTTCTCCCGTGGTTTCGCCAGTCTTGGTCTTCTTTTTGTTAAAGTAGGAACGACCTCTCTGAAAGCGAGGCTTTCCTGCCTCCTCGGGGCGTTGCTTGCCTGCGGGGCTGTGGGAGTGGCTGGATTTCTGTCTAGAAGAATGGGTGTTATTCTGTCCATTCTTGCGATTTTGATGACGCGGAACGGATCTTTTCTTGGCAGAAGGGGAGCTGGCTTGTTCTGTTGAACTCATGTAAACGTGGCGTTTGGGTAGGGGAGTAGATGGGAGCCGGGCGCGCGAGTCGCTCAGCGTCACCAGCGCAATATCAGAGCTGATCGAGGATGTCTTCGGAGATCTCAAAATTGCTAAAGACTTGAAGAGTGTCGTCGTAGTCGTCGAGCAATTCATAGAGCTTGATCACCTTGCGCGCGATCGTGACATCGGAGATCATCGTGTTGTTTTGAGCGACAGAGATGAGCTTCATCCCTGTGAGAGTGTAGCCCGCGCTGTGGAGGGCTTGGGAGACATCGGGCATGTCTGTAGGCCCGCAGAGCAAGATCCACTCACCCTCTTGATCGCCTGTTAAAAATTCCTCTGCTCCACAGTCCATGGCGAGCTCCATGACAGCATCCTCATCGAGCTGAGGGGCGATGAGACGTAACTCGCCTTTGCGATCAAACTGGTAGGATACCGAGCCGGGCGTGCCGAGATTTCCCCCATTTTTCCCAAAGATGGTGCGCAAATCCGAGGAGCTACGATTCGTATTGTCCGTGGCCATCTCAATGATGAAGGCCGTGCCCTCGGGACCGTAGCCCTCGTAGGTGATTTCTTGAATCGTGTTGCCCTGCAGATCGCCTGTCCCCTTCTTAATGGCGCGCTCAATATTGTCCTTGGGCATGGAGGAGGCTTTCGCGCCTTCGATGGCGACACGGAGGCGGGGGTTGGTATCAGGATCTCCGCCGCCGCTCTTGGCTGCAAGGGTGATTTCGTGGGAGAATCGGGCGAATACCTTGCCTTTTTTCGCGTCAGCGATGGCTTTTGTGAACTTGATCTTGGACCATTTGTTATGACCTGCCATGATAGTATAAGGAGTGTAATGAGTTGTTGAATGAACTACGTGAGCGTGATAATCTTGTCGATGAAGAAGAGGGCGAATGTCAGATAATAGGCGCGTGCTGCGACGATGGGGAAATGGTGCTCGTCTGGCAATGAGCTCGATATAAAAAGCTCGAAGATGAAGATTCATTGCGCGTTGCGCGAGCGAGTAATCGAGGCAGAAACACATCAATGTATGCCTCCGATTGTCCGTTTGCAGGTGAGCGAACGTTGTACACAAGCGCATCTTAATGCTCCGTGCACGAGCTCATCATAGAGCATTTATCAAATATTGCAAGCCTAAAGTCGCGACTTTCTGCGAAATAGGCTATTTTATACGCATCTTTATAGATAGAACTCTGCCTACCACCCAGAGTTGAGTAGCCTGATGAGCCTCCTCACAATATCGATCACGAGTCGCAAGAGTGAGAGGCTAGTGAAGAAATCCTGAACTCTCGTGATGACGCGTCGCGTGGCGATAACAGGTGTACTGTTGTCATACTCATCTTCTCTCTCGCCCTTGGACGCTGTGTAGCCCTAGAGCTACATTTTGAAGTGCTCTCCGAGGTAGATTTGTCGGGTCTTGGGGTCATTGGCGATTTCATCGGCATTACCTTGCTTTATCACACGTCCTTCAAAGAGGATGTAGGCGCGATCGACGATACCGAGTGTCTCGCGCACATTGTGGTCGGTGATGAGAATGGAGAGTCCATCGGTCTCGCGCAGCGAGGCGACAATTTGCTGGATGTCTTGGACGGCGATGGGGTCGACACCCGCAAAGGGCTCATCGAGCATGAGGAGCTTTGGATTGCTGGTGAGGGCGCGCGCGATGGTGAGGCGGCGCTTTTCCCCGCCCGAGAGTTGGAGGGCCTGGCTCTTGCGCAGCTTCGTAATGCCGAAGCGCTCCATGAGCTCGTCGCACTTGGCTCGCTGCTGGGCACGCGAGAGATCGCGGCGTGTCTCAAGGATAGCCATGAGGTTCTCCTGCACGGTGAGCTTGCGAAAGATGGATTCCTCTTGCGGGAGGTAGCCCATGCCGAGACGCGCACGCTGGTGCATGGGGAGACCTGTGACCTCCTGTCCGACAAAGTCTACCTGCCCTTCGTCAGGGCGCACCAGCCCCGCTACCATGTAGAAGGAGGTGGTCTTTCCTGCGCCGTTGGGTCCAAGGAGACCGACGATCTCGCCAGATTCGACGTGAATCGTCACATTGTCTACGACTTTGCGATCTTTGTATGATTTACACAGATTTTGGGCATGGAGGAGGGCGCTCATGAGAGGGGTGATGGAGTGGAGATTTAAAAAGGGTGAGTGAGGCTTAGCGGCGTTTGCGCTGACTGCTTTTCGCAGGTTTGTTGGTGAATTGCTCTTGGAGCTTCTCGGCGCGTGTGCGCTGCTGCTTGCCCGTGAGCGTGGCTTTGTTTTGCGCATCGAGGTGCAGACGTGCTTTACCGCGGGCTTGGTGCGCGTTTTTCTTGTCCGTGAGATAGACTTCGTCACCCGAGAGGATTTTCTCGGCCTTATAGCCGTCTACATCGAGGCGGTCACCTCGCGCATAGAGCAGCTGCTTGTCTTCTGAGCGGAAGAGGAGACGCACCTTGCCCTCGGCGTGGAGCTTCGCCACGCCTTGCATACTGGGGTGTGCAGGACGCTTGCGCTCATCAGCCATATGAATCTGGAGCTCGCCTGTATGCTGCATCGAGAGCGTCGCTGTCTGTAGGGAGCTGCCGCGCGGGATGATGACATGGTCGATGGTATCAAAGTTGTAGTCCAGATGCGGGTGCTGCTCGCTGAGCGAGGCTCGCTGACGAGAATCCGTGGCTCCGCGTCTCAGGTGAACGATGGTCTCATGGGGGCTCTTGAGCAGGAGGTCTGCGGTGCGTAGCTGGATAGCCGAGCGCAGCTGGAGGCGTGCGTCAGCGCGATGGAGACGCAGCTGCTCGCGGCAGTCGAGCTCATAGCTCTCCCCTTCCTGCGTCGCTCGCATGCTGATCGCATCGCCTTCTACGAGGAGGTCGCCATTGGGCGCAAGGTCGATGAGGGAGCTCTGGGTGGCAGAGCGTGCGGTGAGCTTGCGTCCTTGGTAGATGAGTGTGGCGGTCTTGCCAGCGCGAGCTTGGAGCTGACCGACTCCTCGCTGGACGGAGAAGGCGGCGAGGTCACCCTCGAGCATGAAGGCGGGCTCTCCGTCGTGGTGCGCCTTGATCGCATCGACGCTATAGAGGGTATCGACGTCCCCCAAGCTTTCGAAGACGAGGGGAGGGGTGCGTAGCTGCACAGACTGCTCGGCTGACTTCTCTGACGAGCTTGGCTCGTCGGGCTTGGCTGCCTCGGGGCGTGGGATGAAACTCGCGAGCAGCGCTCCGCGCGCGTGCAGGGAGGACTGCTCGTCTCGACTCTCAAGCCCATGGGGGGCGTAGAAGAGCTTGCCATCCGCGAGGAAGGCGAGCTCACGCTTTGTTTGAAAGCTCCCTTGTAGGCTCTCTCCCTGATCGCCGACGGGGCGGGTGTAGCTGCCGTCGATGTCGCTGCCTTGTACATAGATCGAGCCATCGACAGCCCAGTGGATGAGGGCATCACCATTGGCGTGGAGACGCTGTTGGGCATTGCTCAGCTCACAGCTACCACCACTGAGGATGGTCTCGCCTGTCAATGCGTCATAGCTGAGTTGATCGGATTTCATCTCGATGGGCTGACTCTTCTGTGACTCGGGCGAGGAGGCGGCGAGCTGCTGGAGGTGGACGCGATCGAGCGCGCCGAGTCGCTTGAGTCCCTCATAGCTGCGCTGGAAGGCCTCAAAGTAGCCTTCGCGGGGCGCGGGCTGCTCAGCTGATGGATGCAGCTGCAGCTGCATCGCGCCTCGGCTGGCAAAGAGGTATTGCTCATGGGTGAGCTTGACATCGCGTAGCAGCGTGATGCTATCCTCGCGCTGCTGGTAGAGGATGCCCCCTCGTGCTTCAAAGTGACTGCGCTGACCTTGCTCATTGAGCATGTAGCCGCTAATCTTGTCGGCGCGCAGGTAAAAAAGACCTTCCTTGTCAGAGAGGATAGCCGCGCAATGGGCACCCTCGGCACGGAGCTCACCGCGCTCATGGCGCAGGATGATTTCTCTATCGGCTCGCAGAAAGAGTCGCTCGCTATGCAGGTCAAGAAAGGCTTGCTGCGCGTAGACATCCATAGGAGCCGCCGTGCTACTGGGGGCACGCCGCTCGGGCTCAGGCTCGGGCTCAAGACGGGGCTCTTCGGACGGTGTTGGAGAGGGTTTGTCCTTGGCAGGGCGATGCCGATCAGTCTGATTTTTGACCTCACGATCGACACGCTGCTGCTCAAGCTGGACAAAGAGTCCATTGCTACAGTGGAGGCGTAGGCGGGGATCGCGTAGGCGTACCTCGCCGAGGTAGGTGAGCTGAGAGGCGAGGGTGTCAAAGTAGAGTCCTCCTGTACTCTCGATCTCGGTCTCCTGTGGGCTGCTGTTGCTCGGCTCTAGTGTGGCTGTCTCATGGGGTTCGCCTTCCTTGGGTAGATAGGGCTTCATTCGCGGCTCCCAGTCGCGCAGCTCCTTCTCAAGCTGGGTGATGAGAGTCTCGGATTGCCGCGTGGAGGGAGTCAGTTGAGGCATGCTCAAGAATTGCTCGCGCTCCGAGAGCTTTTCAGGTTGGGGGATGAGCTGCTGGAGCGCGTGCTCGCTATGCTTGAGCAGGGCGCGTTGCTCTGCGAGGATGCTAGCAGGTGCGGCAGCTAGGTAGGCAGGGCTGATGAGGCAGCTCAGCGAGAGCAGAGAGCCGAGGTGCAGGGAGGAGAGAGTCATGGTTGGGCAGATGTCGGCTGGGTCTTGTTAAGCGAGAGAATGGTGCGCACCGGTCCGCGCAGATGCCCTCGCTGCGTGGCGGTCGAGTAGTAGAGATGCTGCCCCTTGGCACGAAAGCGTGTGTCATAGACATCCGTGCGCCCCGAAGATCGCACATCTCCGCTGCGGAAGTCGTAGTGCCCTGTAGGGGATTTTAAGGTGGTGGTAAAGCCTCGCTCATCGTAGATCTCGGCGAAGAGCTCCTCAAGATTGACCTCATTGCGCGTGAGTACGCGCAGGAGCTTGGCTTGGATGAGTGAGGTGACGCGCGCACCTTCGTAGCGCGGAAGTTTAATCCCCTCCAAGACCGTTCCCGGTGGCATCATCGAGATGGCAGGGAACTCGCCAGGGGCACTCTTGGCACCAGGAATTTGGGCTGTACTTCTCCTCACAAAGAGGAGAAGTACGAGAAGGAGAAACTGGCTGAATCGTCTACTCATAGGGCGGTGAGAACGGTCGCGCGATGCGGGTTACTGCATACGACTATAGGCGTCGCGTACAAGCTGGAGATTGCCCAAGATGCGCTCCAGATCCGCCAGTGGGACTTGGTTGGGGCCATCGCTCATGGCTTTATCGGGGTTCTTGTGCACCTCAAGGAAGACGCCGTCGATTCCGACCGCCATGGCGGCATTGGCGAGGACGGGTGCGAGCACGCGGTCGCCGCCTGTTGTGCCTCCGAGTCCACCGGGGCGTTGCACCGAGTGCGTGGCATCAAAGACGACGGGGCAGCCGAATTCGCGCATCCAATAGAGACCGCGCATATCAACAACGAGGTTGTTGTAGCCAAAGCTCGTTCCACGCTCACAGAGCATGTACTGATCGCAGCCAAAGGCTTCCATTTTTTCACAGATATTCATGCAGTCCCATGGGGCGAGGAATTGACCTTTCTTGACATTGACGGGGCGTCCTGTCTTGGCGCAAGCCTCGAGTAGATCGCTTTGACGGCAGAGGAAGGCGGGGATTTGCAGCAGGTCAATGTACTCAGCCGCGTATTGGGCTTGCTCCTCGGTGTGGACATCGGTGACGACTCCTATGCCGAGCTCCTTGCCAATCTCTGAGAGGATGCGGCAGCCTTCTTGCATACCGAGACCTCGGAAGCTCTTGACATTGGTGCGATTCGCCTTGTCGTAGGAGGCCTTGAAGAGAAAGGGGACACCGAGACGCTCGCAGACGAGCTTGATCTCGCGTGCCATCTCCCAGGCGAATTCTTCACTCTCCAAGGAGCAGGGACCGAGGATATAAAAAGGCTGATTGCCTCCGATTTCTACATTTCCAATACTAAAAGACATAGGGGGGGATTTTTCTATTAATGAGATAAAATAAGGGGTCAGGAAAAATTAATCGATGAGCAGTAGGCTCACAGGGTCATGCAGCAGATTGCGCAGACGCGCAGCGATAGCATCCGCCTGCGGGGCAGCTATCTGATTGGATATATAGAATGTATAGGCCAGCTCCATGCTACTCACATCGCAGCCGACGCGTATGCCTACCTTGCGCGTCTCACCGCGGGTGACAAAACCAAAGAGGGGTAGCATGTCCGTATTGAGGTATTTTCGGACTTGTTCACGCGTCGCTTTCGCATCACAGACAATGACTTGTGGAGCAAAATCACCCAGGCTATCACCACCTCGCTGGATGAGGCGCGCGAGCTGGTAGAGTGTCTTATCAGCCGTATCACGTAGGGCGCGGATGTACTCACCGCTGTTTTCAAAAAAGAGTACGTCAAGGCTCGTTTGCGCGGGAGCATCATGACTCGTGCAGGCCTTGACGACAGCACGGATGATATAGTCCATGAGCGAGTAGCGCTGATCGAGCAGTCGCTCGCATTGCACAGCTATAGGGCGACTGAGGCTGGCGAGGGCAAACATGTCGACGCTGCAATCATAGACATAGTAGCCAGCCTTCTCGGGGCGCGTCTGCGGCAGATGATCTGCCGCGACGCTTGTTTTCCCAAGAAAAGGGAGATTGCTCTCTTGATTCTCATCTTCTTTTTTATTCTGAAGATGACTCCGCACATCAGCCGCCATCACCCGCCCTCGTGGCCCTGTCCCTATCAAAGAGTCTGGTGAGACCTGATGGGAGGCGGCGAGGCGACGTGCGAGTGGGGAGATGAGCGGAGATGATATCATGAGATTATTGTGAGTTTTAAGGAACGATGAGGAGACTTAGGCTTCGTAGCGAAGCACCCCATCAATGTAAGTTTGTACGACTTCAAACTGGTCATCCAACAGCACAAGGTCAGCGACAAAGCCAGGTGCGATCTTACCCAGATCATACATGCCGAGCGACTGAGCCTGATTGTAAGAGACGGCGTAGACGAGCTCGCTGAGGGGCTTGCCTGTGATCTCTGCGACATTGCGCAGTCCATGACCAAAGAGGAGTGTTGAGCCCGCGAGATTGCCCGACTCTTGGAGGCGTGCAACGCCGTCCTTGACGATAATGGGCACGCCACCCAGCGATCCAGGGCCATCGGGCATCCATGAGCAGGCGAGGGAGTCGGTGACCATGATGAGCTGCTCGACTGACTTGTTGGCAAAGACGAGCTTGACCATGTCGGAGCAGAGGTGGATTTTGTCACAGATGAGCTCAATTCTGATTTCAGAATCAACAAGACCCGAGCCAACCAGACCGATCTCACGGTGATGCACGGGGCTCATCTGATTGCAGTAGTGAGTGAGGTGCTTGAGACCTGCTACTTTGGCCTTGTTGAACTCTTCGTGCGTTGCCGCCGAGTGACCAGCCGAGCAGGTGACCCCCATAGCGCTAGCCTCGGAGATGAACTCGAGTGCCCCAGGCATCTCGGGGGCGAGGGTGATGAGGCTCACGGGATAGATGTCATTGACAGCCTTGAGCTCCTCTATATCAGCCTTGCGAACAAAGGCGGGATTTTGGGCGCCGCATTGCTTGGGGTTGATGAAGGGGCCTTCGAGGTGGATGGAGGGAGTCTTGGCACCGTTGGGAGAGGCGGCGTATTCCTTGACACATTTGGCGACATCGACGAGCGTGTCAAAGCCCAGCGTCAGCGTTGTAGGCAGCCAGCTGGTAACACCTTCCTTCATCTTGCACTCAGCAATGGTGCGCAGGCTCTCAACAGAGCAGTCACAGGTATCACAACCACCTGCACCATGAGAATGAATGTCGATAAAACCAGGTAGCAACATCTTACCGCCCGCATCAATGACCTGATCGGCCTCGATGCTCACTTCTGTGGGATAGACCGACGCGATGCGATCGCCATCTATAAGAACAGAGCCACCAGGGAGGTCAAGACCTGGGGAGATAATACGCGCGTTTTTTATTAGTGTTTTCATAAAATGGAAAGTTAGTCAACATGAGCCTCGATGCTCACATTTCCTGAGTATTATTCTATGGATTCCTCCCATCTTTTCAAGTTAAAAGAAAAGGGGAGTGACTATTTCCTCATAAAATTGCTGTAAAGCCAATCATGAGCGACGATTTTGAGCGTTATTCGCACGCACAAACGCATGCATGATCTCATTAGTTAGTAAAAGCTGACGAAAAGAAATGAAATTGTGCTTTTCATCCCATTGACGCTATGATACGATTGTTGCAGAAGCTACATCTTTTAGACACTAAAACAACAATTCTAACATGAAGACAATCAATAACTCCCCATCAGCCGTCCCTCAAGCCATCAACATGACTGGAGCTGCCGCTCTCGTGCAAAGCCTTGTACGTGAAAATGTGGATGTTGTTTTTGCCTACCCTGGTGGTGCCAGCATGCCCATCCATCAGGCTCTCAATGCTGAGCCCTCCATTCGCACCATTCTCCCCCGCCATGAGCAGGGCGGTGCCTTTGCGGCAGAAGCCTATGGTCGCGCCACGGGACAAGTTGGTGTTTGTATTTCTACATCAGGTCCAGGAGCGACGAATATGATCACGGCAATCGCTGATGCCTACCTCGATTCCATTCCTATGGTTGCTATCACAGCTCAGGTCGGCAGTGCCATGATTGGAAGCTCGGCCTTCCAAGAGACAGATGTCTTTGGTATGACAGCCCCTATCGTCAAGCATAGCTACTTGGTCACTGATGCCAACGACATCACGCGCATTGTTAAAGAGGCCTTTTATATCGCCCGCACGGGTCGCCCCGGCCCTGTCGTGATTGATATTCCTAAGAATTTCCAAGAGCAGCTCATTGATGCCGATCTTGATCCCGCCATGGATCTCCCCGGCTATAGTCCCAAGGTGGAGCTTGACACTGCTGCACTCGATGCTATCATCCCTCTGCTCCTCTCTGCCAAGCGTCCTGCCGTCTACGCGGGCGGTGGTGTGGTGATCGCTGAGGCTGCCTCTGACTTGCTCGAATTCGCCGAGCGTGCGCAGTATCCTGTAGCCACAACCCTCATGGGCATAGGTGCTATGCCTGAGGATCACCCCCTCTCCGTGCGCTGGCTGGGGATGCATGGCGCAGTCTATGCCAATAACACGGTGAATGAAGCCGACGTCGTGTTGGCTATAGGGGCGCGCTTTGACGACCGTGTGACGGGAGCGGTGGCGAGCTTCTGCCCGCATGCAACCATTATCCACATTGATTATGATGCTGCTGAGCTCAATAAGAACAAGCGCGTTGCCCACGCAATCCGCTGCGATGCAGGCGAGGCGCTGCGCTACCTCAATACCCGCCTCGCCGATCTCGGGCATGAGCGCCGCAGCTATGATAAAGAGCTGCGCTCCGAGTGGTACACCATCATTGAGCAGTGGAAAAAGAACTTCCCCTTCTTCTACGAAAATCGCCCTGGTCAGATCGCTCCTCAAGAAATTATTGAGAAGCTCCACGAGCTCTTGGGAGATCAAGATGCCCTCATGACGACGGGTGTTGGCCAGCATCAGATGTTTGCAGCCCAGTTCTACCGCTTCCAAAAGCCCCGTCTCTTCTCCACCTCGGGTGGTCTTGGCTCCATGGGCTATGGCCTAGCAGCCGCTATGGGGGCGCATCTCGCGCGTCCAGAATTGCCTATCGTCAATATTGACGGAGATGGCTCCTTCATGATGAATATTCAAGAGCTCGCCACGATTAAGGTAGAGCGTATGCCGATTAAGAATATCATTATTAATAATCAGCATCTTGGTATGGTGGTGCAGTGGGAGGACTTGAAATACGACTCCAATCGCGCGAATACCTTCCTCGCCGACCCCAATCAAGAGTACGATCCCACCCATCAAAATTTGGAGCTTCTCTACCCCAACTTCTCGACAATATGCGCGGGATTCGGCATCACCTGCGAGCGTGTGGTTGACCCCGCCGAGCTCGTGCCCGCGCTCAAGCGCATGCTTGACGCCAAAGAAGCCTACGTGCTCGACATCATGGTGCCTTACGATGTGCACGTGCTTCCCATGATCCCCGGTGGCATGGGCTATCGCGATGTCGTTCTTGAGCGCATCGCTGGCGATGGCAAGGGACGTCGAGCCTCTGAGCTAGGAAAGGAAATCCCTTCCGCGCTGTAAAACACACTTTTTTCTCTGCTGAATGCTTTCGCAAGCATTCAGCAGAGCTTTTTTGTTATGGTTGGTCAAATCATTAAAACCCTCGTACTACTCGTCATTCTTGTGATCTTTGCGATCACATTGGGCGCGTACGCCTCTGATGGCGCAGCTACTCCTGTCCTTATCCTCGCAGCTCTCATTGGACTTTTTGTACTCAATTGGCTGGGGACGAAATCATGGATGCTCATTATCTTGCTGCCTCCCGTAATGAAGTATCTACCTCTGGGGGCATTAGATCTCATTCAGCCAGGCTATCTCATTGCCGCAGGTGTTCTCGTTTATTGGTTTGTACTCTATGCCATGGGTCAAGCTCGCTTCACGTGGCGAGGCCTCTTCTGGATGGATTTTATTATTTTCGTTGTCTTTGTCTATTTTGTCGCCTCTTTTATCCGAAACCCTGTAGGTATTGCATTATTAAGTATTGAGACAGAATACGTAGGGGGGAAAGAATATGCCTTATGTCTTGCGGCATCAGTTTACTACATTGCAATCAGCGTCATTCCCATCTCACGCGAAAATCTTCAAAAATCAATGAAATGGGCCATGATTGCGACTGCTATTTCAGCGATTTTCTTAACCTCTAGAGCCTTGGAGCGTAGCGGAATCGATGCCTCACTAAGGGAGGCTGAGATTACTCGATATGGTCTGTTTGTAGGGCTAGGGGTGACTATTATCTCCCTGTCAATAGCCTACTACTCCCCCGTGCGCATCATACTCTCGTGGTGGCGCTCCGCGCTTGTCCTCATGGCTTTCGTGATGATTTTGCTCTCGGGATTCCGTGAGCAATTAGGGCGCGCGCTCTTTGCCTTTGTCGTATCCTCTCTTGTCTACAGGCAGTTCATCAGCTCTCTACTCATAGGATTGACTTGTTATGCATGTATTTTATTCTTAAGCAATGAGAAGGTAGTTCAGCAGTTCCCCCACGGTATCCAGCGAGCTCTGTCCATCTTACCAGGGGTGGAAATTGACCGCGGTATTAAAGCTGGTGCGGATCACTCCGTGACATGGCGCAAAGAAATGTGGGAATGGGCAGAAGATCCGCGACAAGGCTACATCAAAAACTATACATGGGGAGATGGCTTTGGGATTTCCGTCCAGTATCTTCGTGAGCAGAAAATACGTCAGAACCGTGGTCAGCTTAAAGACGGTGAACAAGAGTTTTTTGCTGAAACGGGGACTTGGCACAGCGGACGCATTGTGCTCATTCACCGACTTGGCTATGTCGGACTTTATCTCTTTATCGCCCTCTCTGTCATATGTAGCTTTTACGCCCTTCGTACCTGCTTCATTTATTTCCGCCATCCCATCTTTCCCTATTTGATGTTTTCAGCGGTCTGGGTCATACCAGACTATATTCTCGCCTTTTTCTCAGCTGGTAATCCTAGACACTTCTTTCAACTCTACTATGTATTGGGACTCTGCAAGGTGCTCTACTGTATTGCGCGTGATAATGGTGAGGTGCAACCTATGCTCTTTGGTAGAAAGAACTACGTCCCCATCATGATCAAAGAGCGAGTCAGCTAAGCGGGGAGCTAAAATCTTGGAAATGTTCTCCTGCGAGCAACCCCACCCAACGGCCTGTCTTGCGAGATCATCTGGGGGGTATTTTTTCCATTTTCTAATCGAATAGTTCATCATCCGTCGAAAATGCAATAAAACTCCCCTCAAAATCCTCTCGCAATTTCAGGCTGCGAGAATTGAGATCCGCCTTCAGTAAAATATTTATACCTTTTTTAGCTCATGTCTTCCTTCGAGCACATCATGATCTCAGCTCGCAATCTCCTTGCGCGCCCTTTAGATGAGCATCTCGAGGAGCTTTTTAGACGACGATATCAAGGCGAATTAGCCTCTCCCACGCGTGTCATTTTGCGTGAGAAAGATCTCGCTGACAAAGACTACCAAGTGCTAGCCGAGCGCATCCATGCGCTCTGTATCCACTATAGTGTCACCTTCATGTGGCAAAGCCACGTTGAGCTTGCTCTCAGACTCAGCAGCAGTCACTCATGGATCAAGCACATACAAATGCCCATGAGCGACTTTGAGCATTATCATAGCAGCATAGACGCATGGGAGAGCTGCTGGGTATCCGTCCATAGCCTCGCAGAAGCCCTTCTCGCGGAGTCAATGGGGGCTAGCGCGCTCATCTATGGTCATATTTACGCAAGCAGCTGCAAGCCAGATAGCCCACCGCGAGGCCTATCAAAGCTACGCGACATCATCATGAGGACACAAATCCCCATTTACGCCATAGGGGGCATAGACCGTCTGGTGCAATGCAGAGAGCTCCAGCACCTAGGCTGTGCAGGAGTCTGCATCATGTCAGCCTACGCGAAAGGGTGAGACGCTTTAAAGCATCTCACCCTCTCATCAAATTGATACCTAGATATCAGGCTTCTTGCAGTGCGGCGATAAGCTCAGGCTTGATTTCTTCCCAAGGTAAGCTCTCGCGACCAAAGTGGCCATAGTTGGTACTTTGGCTAAAAATAGGACGCTTCAGCCCGAGAGTCTTGATAATATCAGCAGGCTTGAAGGAAAATACGCGCGCGATGCGTTTTGCTATCTCATCGCTGTCCAATCCATTCTCACCAAAGCTGTGTGTATTGACCATGATGGAGAGGGGGGAGGCACAGCCAATGGCATAAGCCAGCTGCAGCTCGCAGCGATCAGCCAACCCCGCTGCTACCACATGCTTGGCAACCCAGCGGCACATATAGGCACTGGAACGATCCACCTTGGACGCATCCTTACCCGAGAAAGCTCCCCCGCCGTGGCGACCCTTACCTCCGTAGGTATCGACAATAATTTTGCGTCCCGTAAGACCGGAATCTCCATTAGGACCTCCAATCACAAAACGGCCCGTAGGGTTGATATAAAACTCTGTCTCCTCCGTGATGAGCTCTGCGGGCAAAACACGACGAATCAAGGCTTCGCAGAAGCTACGAATCGTCGCAATATCTACGTCCTCTGTATGCTGCGTACTGAGCACCACATTGAGGATGCGCTCAGGTCTGCCATGATCATCATGCTCAATAGCTACTTGACTCTTACTATCGGGGCGCAGCCAAGTCACCTCGCCACTACGGCGCACGCGCGTCAGCTCGGACATGATACGATGGGCAAACATAATAGGCGCAGGCATGAGCTCAGGAGTCTCATTGGAGGCATAGCCAAACATGATACCTTGGTCACCTGCACCTTGCTCAGCACCCTCTTTCCCCTCCGCACTCACGGCATCGACACCCTGAGCGATATCGGGGCTCTGTTGTGAGAGCAAAATTTGAAGATCAAAAGTCTTCGCATTAAAGACAGGGTCGTCGTGCTCATCGCGATAACCAATATTATAGATCATATCGCGCACAACTTGATGATAATCGATGCAGGCCGAAGTTCGGATTTCACCCGCTAGGATGACGTGATTATCCTTCACGAGAGTCTCGCACGCAACGTGACTCTCAGGATCTTGAGCAAGGCAGGCATCAAGAATAGCATCAGAGATACTATCAGCGACCTTGTCTGGATGCCCTTCACCCACAGATTCAGAGCTAAAAATATGGCGTTTATTCATTATATTAGTCGATCAATAAAGAAAGCCATCATACAGATTAATGATTTCTTTGTAAAGCCTCATCTTTTCACATCACAGACCAAGCACTTCATTCGACACTCTGCTCACCTCAAGACGCGAACGAGCCAGTACAGAAGTTCGGCTACATTTATTGTAGTGCCATGCTCGGCTCTATTTTATCTATCAATCTTCGTGCAAAAAAATGCCTTGCTATAGAACAGAGGAATGATATACTGAAACTACAGCACAATAATTATTTAAATCTATCTCAAAATGATGAAAACACTCTTAGCATTGCTCATTGCCATTTCCGCGCTTCTTGCCTACTCTATGCTCGATGATGTCTCAAACACAGAGGTATCAAATCGTTTAGATAGTGTGTGTAAATCTCTTCATTTAAACCCAGAAAATTTCAAAATGGATGGAGAAAAAGAGATTAATCGAGGTATATTAATAACGGAACATTATTTTCCCTTCACTTCTAAGAAAGACTCCGTGAGAATTAAAATTGTGGCCTATTCAGGATTGCAAGGTGGGGAAATACACCATATGGCAGAAACACTCAATGGCGATCGTCTATGATGCAAGGGTAAAAGCCCCCCTCCTCAGCTTATGAGCTGAGGAGATCTTAGGTATGCGCAGCGCTTTATATATCCTAAAGCAAAGCACTGCTAGAGCCTCTCGTCATCGCGCTTGGGCTGATGGAGGCTCTGAGCTGCGCGTCATCGCTGCTTGCTTAATTGGCCGATTTGGGCTCATTGCCGTAGCCAATAGTATGCTTGGGGCGTGGCTTTCGCTCGGGGGTGACTTCGGCTTCGCCGTCTTCGGGGTCTGCTTCTTGTGCTGCCTGCTCGGCAATGCGTATGTTGTGCGCACGCTGTTGCTCTAGGAGAGCCTTGAGGCGGTCTTTAAAGGTGCCAATACCCTCTTGCTCGGCAGCAGAGATGGGGATGATCTCGACCTTGGGGAAGCGTTGCTGGAGGACGGCGAGGTTGTCCGCGGAGGCGGGGTCGTCCATTTTGTTGGCCACGATGATCCAGTGGCGTGCAGCGAGCTCATCGGAGTAGAGCTTGACCTCCTTGCGCAGGGTGGAGATAGCCTCGACGGGATCGTGCTCCAGTCCACTCATGTCAACGACGAAGATAAGCAGCTGGCAGCGCATGATGTGGCGCAAGAACTCATGACCGAGACCGCGATTCTCCGAGGCACCTTCAATGATTCCAGGGATATCAGCGACGATGCAGCGGCTGAAGTCGGGGAACTCGACCACACCGACGATGGGCTGCATCGTGGTGAAAGGGTAGCTGGCTACCTTGGGCTTGGCGGCAGAGATAGCACCTAGTAGTGTGCTCTTGCCAGCATTGGGATAACCAACGAAACCAGCATCGGCGATGCGGCGTAGCTCAAAGAAGAAGACACCTGTCTCGGCCTCTGTGCCGTATTCGAACTCGATGGGAGTTCTGTTGGTGGCACTGCGGTAGTGCCAGTTGCCACGTCCGCCTTTGCCGCCTTGGCAGAGGACAAAGCGCTGTCCGTCTTCGGTGAGGTCAGCTATTTGCTCAAGCTCAATGCCATCCCCTTCGCGCTCCAGCCAAGTAGCTTCCTGCATGGTGGCCGCATTGCTCTTATAGACGATGGTACCGGGGGGGACTTGGGCGATCACTGTTTTGCCTGATTTGCCGTGCTTGCGATTGTGCATGCCCGCGCGACCATCGGTGGCGATGAGTTTCGGGTCGTAGAAGTAGCGGCGCAGGTCATTGGAGCCTCCAGCGACTTCGAGGATGATGCTGCCGCCATCACCGCCATCTCCGCCATCGGGACCGCCACGGGGGATGAATTTTTCACGGCGAAAGCTCGCGAGGCCATTGCCTCCCTTGCCTGCTTTTGCAAAGATACGAATGTTGTCGACAAACATGTGAGTGAGCGTAGCGCATTCTCTGGTGAGATGCAAGACTTTTCGCTCGTGTAGCTCTCTCTTGTCGCTCAGCCTCGGACTCTTGCTTGCTCGCTATCGCTCAGGGGTGATAAAATCTCGTCTTATCACCCCCTTAAGTCTGCTCGTAGCAGCTTATTGCTGCTGTATGATGTAGACAACAACGCCGATGAGGGCGATGATGAGAAAGGTGACTAGGGCGATGATACCGCCATTGCCTCCTTCACTAGACGCGCCATGTCTACGTGTGCGTGTCGTGCGGATGCTCGCAGGCTTGCCAGTGGCACGACGGCTACGAGCCATGGCATCGGCGCCGATTTGTCCTTTTTTGATCTTGATACCAGCTTGGGCACGCACGACTTGACGTCCCTCGCTGAGGCCTTTGTAGAATTCCTGCCATGTCTCCGTATCGGCGAAGCGATCCTTCGCCTCGACAGACATCGCCTTGTCTATGCTATTGAGAAGGGGGGCGGGATAGCGATCGAGCAAGCCGGGGATGGCGGCGAGGCGTACATTGCGATCGCGTACGGCGCGCACATCAGCAGCCTCGGGGACTTTGCGCGTGATGAGATTGTACATCATCGCTCCGAGCATGTAGATATCGGTCCAAGGTCCTATCTGCGCGCGATGGCTCGGGTAGAACTCAGGTGGGGAGAATCCAGGGCTAATCGCGACATTATCATCATGCTGCCGCTGCTCCGTGCGCACAGCGCCAAAGTCGATGAGTGTCACCTTGCCCGCATCATCAATATGAATATTCTGAGGCTTGATATCGCAGTGGAAGTAGCCCGCCTCATGGATGGGCTGGAGGATCACGAGCAGCTGCTCGAAAACATGGGTGAGAAACTCGACGGGCAGGGCAGTCTTCGCCTCTCGGTAGCTCTGATTCCAGGCGCCAAGATCACGACCCTCGGCGAGATCCATAATGATGTAATGGGTCTGATGCTCCATGAAATCCGCGATGTAGGAGCTGATACCTGTAAGTCCCCGCTCGGTGAGATCGCGCAATACAGCAGCCTCGGCGAGGCTGTTCTCAATGACTCGTGCGAATACAGCGGACTTGGACTCATCGGCCGCATAGATATTGTGGGCAGCATCGCGCACGACCATGCCGCTTGGGGCTACTTCCTTGACGATGACATGCTTGCCGAGTTGATGATCCCATGCGATATAGATGAGCGAGAAGCCGCCCTGCGCAGTGAGCACCTGCTGGATTTGGTAGCGGCCTGCTAGCTGGAAATCGAGCTCAAGAGGTGTATAACTATAGTGTTGATCTTCCATGGTGTGACGCAATGAAGGTAGCAAAAATAGAGAGTCTGTGCAATATTTGTTAGATCCATCTCAATGCCTCATCCTGTCAGCAAAGAGAAGAAGCCATCCCTCGATGTTGAGGGATGGCTTCCTGTGATTCAAAGGATGAATGCTGGGCTTTCTTAGCCTTGGCAACCGCAGGAGCAGCCGCAGCCGGGCTCGGCGAGCACCTTGCGGAGGCGTGCAAAGCGAGGCAGGGAATCAACCGTCTTCATACCCGTCTCACCTTGGATGAGGGGAAGAGCGTAGTCGATGAAGGCCTGCTCGACGTTGTTACCAGCGGCGTTGATCCACTCGCGGGGAACTTTGTTCTCGGTGTTGGCAACGCTAGCGAGGTCGAGGAGCATGGTCTTGCAGACGTAGGAGCCGCTGGACATGTCACGCTCAAAGGCAACCATCTTGTCGGTGACGCCGCTGATGGCGGATTCGACAGCTGTCTGACCAGCAAGGTAGGCTTCGTTGGCATCGGTAGCGGAGGCGACGTGAGTCGCGCAGCGCTGCAGCAGGGAGAACTCGATAGGACGGATCTTGGCGGTGGTGAAGCGTTCGCGCACGACGGCTGCGAGCTTGCTGGCGAGACCACCGAGCTGGGCGTGGCCAAAGCCGTCCATGGCGTTGGCGTCAGCCTCGGCGATGAGCTTGCCGTCCTTGTCTTGGACACCTTCGGAGACGACGACGAGGCACTTGCCAGTCGCGTTGTAGACACCTTCGATGTCATTGAGGAAGCTCTCCATATCAAAGGCTACCTCGGGGAGGTAGATGAAGTCAGGGCCTGCGCCTGCGTGTGTCGCGAGGGCCGCGGAGGCTGTGAGCCAGCCAGCATTGCGGCCCATGACCTCGACGATGGTGATCATCTTGGTGTCATAGCAGCAAACGTCATGCTTGATTTCGGCGACGGAGGTCGCGATGTACTTGGCGGCGGAGGAGAAGCCAGGGCAGTGGTCGGTGCCAAAGAGGTCGTTGTCGATGGTCTTGGGGATACCCATGACGCGGCACTCGTAGCCACTTTCCTGCATGTACTTGGAGATCTTGTTGCAGGTGTCCATGGAGTCGTTGCCACCGTTGTAGAAGAAGTAGCGTACGTCGAACTTTTTGAAGGTCTCAAGGATCTTTTCGTAATCGGTGGTGTCGACGTCGGGGCTCTTCATCTTGTAGCGGCAGGTGCCCAGTGAGGAGGAGGGGGTGAACTTGAGCAGCTCAAGCTCAGCAGGATCTTCTTGACCCATGTCGTAGAGTTTGCCGTCGATGACACCTGTGATGCCGTTGGCAGCACCAAAGACGCGTGTTACTTGAGGAGCGTTGAGCGCGGTCTGGATAGCACCCAGTACGCTAGCGTTGATCACGGATGTGGGACCACCGGATTGACCGATGATGCAAGCACCTTTGAGTTCGTTCATATTACTTAAATCTTTGAGGATTGTGTTAGATAGTGCCCCTAGGTTGTGAGTGCTTCGCGACTCGCTCACGCTCGGGCGCGCATATTCTAGCTTATTAGAGACGACTTGACAAGCGAAAATAAGGTCTTCGTGATCTTAGCCGCGCCAGTCGCTCGCCTCATAACTATAAGCACCTGCTTCTCCTTGGCGGGGGCAGTGGAGCAGCGTGACGCTCACTTGGCTCTCAGGGAGCTGAAAGGCGAGGGCGCAGAGGTGGCGGTAGGCGCGCATTTGCTCGCGGTAGTGTGCCTTGAGCTCGCGGGCGTCGGCGTTGCTCTTGTAGTCGTAGATATGGGCTGAGAGGGGGCGCGTACCACCCTCATCATAGAAGACAACGAGGCGGTCGATCTGCCCCGATACCCAGCTGCCGCGCGTGAGCGCCTCGATATTCTGCTCGCGGTAGAGGCGATGCGGGCTGCTCGGGCGTTGGAAGTGAGGCTTCCACGCCTCGCAGTGGAGGGCTCGCTCCAGCAGAGCGATGATGTCTTCTGGGGCGTGGAGCTCCGCGGGGAGTTGGTCGCGGAGCGTGGCGTGACGGGACTGCTCTGTCGAGGTTAGCCAGTCTAGGTGCTGCATGACAGCATGGATGCTGTTGCCTAGCTCAATGGCGTGGCTGTTGTTCTGCAGGGCTGCGGGGCTGCTGGACGGGGTCGTCTTCTGGGCATCAAGGCTAGAGGGGGTGCGGCGTGGCAGACTGCTAAAGCTGTATTGGGGTGCCAGCAGCTCGGGAGACTCCGTGACGGGAGCTGCTGCGGGGGGCTGCTCGGTGATCTCCTCGTACCAATAGGGATCTCCTAGGCAGTACTCGCAGGTGGCGAGCTCCGAGCTCATGGGAGCATTGCTCGCCGCGGCGGGGGTGGGGGCGTGCTCGATGAAGGTGTTGATGATGCTCTTGAAGCTCTCGTTCTTGGGGGGCGAGGCAGGGGCGGGGGGAAGGATGATGTAGCTGGCGCGCTTGGCTCGGGTGAGGGCGACGTAGAGCGCGCAGAGGGAGGCGCATTCCTCCTGCGCTCGCCATGGCTCGACCATGAGGGTGTAGAGCTGCTCTTGCTCACGTGCCCAGTCTTCGTCGCTGGGGAGGAGGAGCGCGGCGTAGGTCTCGCCGTGGGCTCCTTGGTGTTGGAGGATTTTCTTCTTCCCGTAGGAGGCGAGCTGGTCGCGGGTGGAGAGCAGCGGGAGGAAGACCATGTCGAACTCAAGCCCCTTGGACTTGTGAATCGTCATGATGTTGATCCCATGCCCTTGGCTCTCGTCGCGTAGCCTCAGCTGGTCGATGCGCTCGATCCAGTCTTGGAGGCTACCGCCGCGCTCGTCGAAGGCGGCGGCCTCGTCTATCCAGATTCTCCAGCTCTTGAGGTGCTGCTCATCGGTGATAAAGTCATGCTGATCGGCGCGACTGAGCTCGCGTAGCAGCTGGCTGATGCCGCTGGTGGCGACGCGCTCGCGCAGTGTCTGCCAGATGTATTTGCCGCCTAGGGCTTGAACCGCGCTCCAGAGGGGGCTGAGCTGGAGGAGATCGCGGCTCTGTGTGTCCGCGGGGGTCTGAAGCCAAGTAAAGAGCTGCATGAGCGCGAGTCCGAGGGGGGCATCGCGCCCGACGGCTCGGTCTCCGTTGTAGACGAGAGGCCCTGCATAGGGGTACTGGCTCTGGAGCTCTTGGAGTGCCTCATAGAGGCGTAGCCCCTCGCTGCTGGTGGAGACGAGGATGGCGCAGCTGGGCAGTGGGAGTCCGTGCTGCTGGGCGGCAAGGGGGCGGATGCGCTCAAGCTGCTCGGCGATGAAGTGGTAGGCGATTTCTTTGCCTTCGAGCTCATCGGCTTTTTTGTGCATGCGCCAGATCTCGGCGCTGCCAGGGTAGGTCTCGGCGGGGCGGTGTGCGCTGTGGGGGGTGAAGTGGAGCTGCTCCCAGAGCTGGTGGGTGCGCGCGCTGGCGCGGGGGGCGTAGGTGGGCAGTGCCTCGCCGAAGAGGGCGTTGACGAGGTCGAGCACGCTTTGGCTGCTGCGGTAGGAGCAGTTCAGAGGCTTTTCTTGGCTGCGATGCTGCTCGGGCTGGTTGAGGCCAAAGAGCTCGTCGCGCGCGCCGAGAAAGATCTGGGGATCACCGCCGCGGAAGGCGTAGATGCTCTGCTTGGCATCGCCGACCATGAAGACGCTGCCTTCATCACCTTCTTGGGCGCGGGCGAGCAGGAGGTCGCGCAGGATGGTGTATTGCTCATGGGAGGTGTCTTGGAATTCATCGAGCAGCCAGTGCTGGAGCTGGGCGTCGAGGCGTTCTTGCACGAGGCTGTAGCTCTGCTCGTCGAATTGTCCTTGAAGGAGGCGTGCGATGTCGGAGAAGCTGTAGAGCCCCTGCTCGCGGACATTCGCCTCGTAGTTGTGCTCGACGCGGGCGAGCAGATCGTGGAGGGCGCGTGTGCGCTTGAGGAGCCCGCGCCAGATGTGCGCGTTGCGATCGTGGATGAGCTCGTCGAGGTCGTAGCCCCGCTCACGGCAGATGCTCCAGTAGGGGGCGTAGCGGCTGGCGGCTTGTTGGTGAGGGGTGGCGTCGGGCATTTCTTTGACCTCGACGGGTTCGAGTCCGCTCTGGAGGCTGTGCAGGGAGCGGAGGTAGCGGAGGAATTTGTTGCGGTAGACGCGTGCGGTGCTGTGGTGCATCGTGACAGCGCCTGCGCGCTGGGCGAAGATGTAGCTGCCTTTGTTCTCGGGGTCTTTGGCGGGCTCGGGGAAGAGGGTTTTGTGCTCATCTTGCTCAAAGAGGCGGATGAGGGCAGCGACCTGCGCGCGCCATGCGACCTCGCTCTGGCTGATGTGCAGGTCCTCGGGGCTGAGTCCAAAGAGCGCGAGCTGCTCGGCACTAAGGCTGTCGGGGTCACCGCCCCAGAGGGCGTGGGGGGAGGCGAGCATGATCTCGTGGTAGCTGTTCACCCGCTCAAAGATGCGGCTGTCGGCGCGGCTGAGCTCGCTGGGGTGGTCGAGGCACTCGACGATGGCCTCTTGGAGGAGCTGGTCTTGCTCTTGGTCTTGCTCGCTGGGGGCTTGGAGCTGGAGCTGCTCATAGGTGAGGTCGAGCGCGTGGCGGCGGCGGCTTTGCTCGTCGAGGGGGTCGAGGGGGGTGAGGCGTGCGAGGCCGAGCTCGGTGCAGAGGGCACGCGCGATGCGCTGAAAGAGGCTGTCGATGGTGCCGAGATTGAGCTGGGAGAATTGCTCCATGATCTCAGCGAGGATGTCGGTGAAGAGGCTGGCGGGTGCGATGTCCTCTCCGAGCTCGATGTGCATCTCCTCAAGGATGGGGGCGATGCGCTCGCTCCAGCAGCTCTGGGCATCCTCCTCGCTCTGGGCGGCGCGTGCTAGGTCGGCGAGGATGCGGGCTTTGAACTCAGCGGCGGCTTTGCGCGTGAAGGTGATGGCGATGATTTGCGAGACCTCGATGCGCTCGCGCGTGCTCTTTTGGAGGACGAGGAGGGTGAGGAAGCGGCTGACGAGCTGGTAGGTCTTGCCCGCTCCGGCGGAGGCGGCGATGTAGGTATTGAGCAGTGGCATGACGATTTAGAGGCTGTGGGTGGGATGTGGGGATGCGGGGGCTTGGATGAAGAG
>CAYJOV010000001.1:39824-69454 GCA_964371905.1 uncultured Akkermansia sp.
GGGGCGCGGGGGGGCCGCGGGGGCCGCGCCCCACCCCGCGCGGCGGGGGGCTTGGGTGGCGATGTCAGCAAAGAGACTGTCGTAGTCTAGTGGCCAGCCCATGAGCTCGGCGGAGACGAGGCAGCGGCCGCTGGCGATGAGCTCGATGCTGCCTTGTATCCATGCCTTGGCATTGTCAAAGAGCTGCTGCGTGGGGGCGTGCTCGTCTGAGGCGAGGTCGTATTCATCAAAGAGTCCGTGATGATCGCGGCTACTCTCCCAGAGGATGAGCTCGCTTTCTTCCACGCGGCGCGCGAGCTTGATGTAGCCTGCGGAAAGCGCAAGAGGGGTGAAGTGCTGCTCGACCCACGCGGCGTAGAGGGGGAGCTGGAGGTCGGTCCAGCGCTGCGGGAGGTCTTTTTTCTTGGCATGCGGGTGCTCAAAGCGGGGGTTGAGCAGCTGGGGGTGGGTCTGCTCCTTCTCTTCGTGGAGGGGCGTGAGGTGCTTTTTGGCGCAGCTATCGAGGCTGCCTGTCTTGTAGTCGAGCACGCGCATTTCGAGTCCCATGGGTCCCTCGCGCCAGTCGACGCGGTCTATCTTGACATTCATGCGGTGCTCGCCCCATGTCCAGTCGGGGCGGTACTCGACGAGGAGCTCTCCCTGCTCGTCGCGAGCGGTGCTCCAGCCTTCTTTCCAGAGCTGCAGGTGGATGGGGGCGTAGGCGGCGATCTGGTCGCGCAGGCTGCTGTACTGGAGCTGCTGGGGGAGCAGACTCTCGTTGGGGTAGTGCTGGGTGTAGCTGTGATCAAGCTGCTCGATGAGGCTTTGGCGGAGCTGGGGGGTGTGGTCGTCGCTCAGCTCGCTGGAGGCTGTGGGGAGAAGGGGGTGCTGGCGGTGGTAGCTGCTGTAGTCGGGGTAGAGGCGGATGAAGGCTTCGAGCGCGTCATGGATGACGTTGCCGAGGTCGGCGGCGTTGAGCTCGCGTTTTTTGCTCTCCTGCTTTTGGGTGTCGATGTGGTAGAGCTCGCGCAGCCAGAATCGCAGAGGGCAGGTGAGGAAGCTTTTGAGAAGGGAAGGGGAGTAGCCGCGCTCGGGGGTGATGGGGTTCTCCTGCCCAAAGTCGCTGAGGCTGGCCTGCGCGAGGGCTTCGCGGGTGAGGGGGATGTCCTGCGGGTTGGGGATTTGGCGGTAGTGCCAGTGGGGCAGCGCCTGAGGGCTGATGACGCTCTGGCGAGTCTCGGGGTGGGTGAAGAGGTAGCTGACGAGGGCAGCGAGCTGCTCGCGCGGGCAGAGCTTGAAGAAGAGGCTGCTAGGCGCGAGCGGGTCGCCCTTCGCATTGCTGAGGCTCAGAAAGAAGCTGACGCGTCCCGCTCGTGGGGCGAGGATGCTCTGGAGGAGGTAGGCATCATGCGCGGCGTAGTCGATGTCGCGGCGCAGCCCTAGCTCTTGGCGTATCTGCGGGGTGAGCCAGGGCTGGACGCTCCATCGCTCGGGGAGAATACCGTCGTGGAAGGAGGTGATGACGAGGTGGCGTGCGGGGCTGTAGGCGAGGTCGCGCCAGCCCATGATGTCGAGGCTGGCCTCATCGCTGCGGGCGGGGGTGGCACGCTTGTTCTCACTGAGCAGGAGTAGCAGCGGTAGGGTGTAGTCGATGGGGGCTTGTAGGTGACTGAGCTGGGGCAGGAGCTCTTCGCAGAGCGAGGTCAGGAGCAGGGTGTAGCTCTGATGGAGTGAGTCGCTGCCGGTGTGAGCCTTCATCGACTGACTCTGCTCGCCGAGCTTGAGGAGCTGCTGGAGGAGGCGTGAGGAGGAGGCGAGGCTTGCTTGCAACCAGTGGCACAGCTGCTCAAGTGTGCTGGTGAGGGTGTCGGCGTGGGCTTGGTTGTGACGCTCGCGGGGGTAGTACTCTGCCCAGCCCTTGAGCTCTTGAAGGATGCCGCCGAGGCGTGTGGGGAAGCTGCGTGCCTGTATGCGGCTGAGGAGGAGGGCTTGCTTTTCACCTCGGAAGGGGAGGGAATCTCCATGGAGCATCCCGCCGATGAGAGGATTGCTCATGAGCTCGACAATGAGCTCACTGGGGTACTGCGTATGATCCTGTAGAGCGATGTGGCGATGGCTGAGCTCGCGCTGCAAAAGACTGAGCTGCGTGAGAAGATGGTACCATGCGGAGCTACGAAAGCTACGCCCACGGGGGCGATGCACGGTGACGTGCTGCTGCGCGAGGGTCTCCTCAAGGCAGGATTCTGTCTCGGGGTCTATGTTGCAGAGTGCGACGCTGTGGAGGGCTGCGGATTCTTGGGCATTGATGAGCCCGAGGCGCAAGACGGCTTGCTGCGCCATCGTCCAGGTGTCGGCACTGAGCACGATGTTTTCTTCCCAACGCTCGGGGGAGAGCCCTGTTGGGGGCTCGTGGAGGGGGCTGAGCCATGCCTCGCGTGGACATCCCCATACGTCAAAGGCTGCGTGCTGCGCCTCAGGGGCGTGAATCCAGACCTCGACGGGGTGCCCTGCGTGCGCGAGTAGCTGTTGAAGCTGGATGGAGAGCTGAGGCACGCAGGCGAGGATGATGGGAGTTCCTGTGGGGAGCTTGAGCGCGCTGGACTGCTGAGCGGGCGCGTAGCCTAGCTCGGCGAGGTAGGCGGCTTGCTGCGACTTGAGAGAGAGCAGGCACTCCCAGCGATACTCTCGCTCGCCGAGCTCGCGAAGGCGCGTATCTTGCCCGTGTATCCCATCGCGACTGAGGGTGGCAAAGAGCTCTTGGAGCTGCTGCGCCTGATAGAGCCACGACTGCTCTGACCAATTCCCGCTGGAGGGAAAGAGCTCGTTGCGCTGCGAGCTGGCGGCATGCCGCAGAGCGCGCTGCCAGCAGATAAGCTCCTCAATGGGGCTGGCGCTCGGCGTCTGTGCGAGATTAAGCAGCTGATTGCTCGGGATGATGCGCGGGCTCAGGCTGGCGCCTTGCCCTGTGCGTGCAGCGGCTTGGATGGCGATTTGCTCCTTGAGTAGTCGTGCAGCCTCCTTGGTTGGGACGACGATAAGAGGCTGTTTCTCGTCTAAGGTCAAAGGAAAAATACGCTCAGCAATCAGTGCCACAGCGGGCTGATTCCATCCGAGAAAATGACGCTCAGGCAGACGCGGCAGGGGAAGATTCATGCCGATAACTATACCACAGAGATCTGGAGCTGAGAAGTATTTTTGACTATCTCTTGTCATGTCTCACAAAACACTATTGACAAGGTACATTAACATGCTAGAATGAGTTCTTTGGATACAATTACTCCCTTTTTTATATTTATTCTACATTATAAATCAGCCTGCATCTTTTCCTCTTATCAACATATATGAAAAAATCCATCCTTTACTCCCTTTGCACCACCTCAGCGGTGGCTTTAAGCTTTATTGCTCCCACCTATGCAGCCTCAGCCGAGCAGACCGCTATTCAAGAGGAGAGCCTTGAAGATGCTGCTGAGAGTATCCTCATAGATCTCCTCTCCGTGGGATCAGACCCCGAGCAAGATTCTGAAGCAAAGGCTCCCGTTTCTGCAACAGGCTTTATCAAGCTAGACCCCTCTGGCAGCTACATAGAGAAGCCAACTCCAGAAATGACCGCCGTGCTCACCCCTCCCACTCCCGAGCCCGAGCCCGAGCCCGTTGACTCCCAGGTTGAGCCTGCCATCAAGCTGCGCGAACCAGCGAAACCCGCACCCAAGCCTCTTGTTGTAGAGTCCGCACCCGCTCCTGTCGAGGCAAAGCCCGAGCCCAAGCCCGCAGCTGCACCTGCACCCGTCGTTGCAAAGCCCGAGCCTAAGCCCGCACCTGCACCAGCTCCTGCGCCCGTCGTAGCCAAGCCTGAGCCCAAGCCCGCTGCTACGCCAGCTCCTACGCCAGCTCCCGTCGTAGCCAAGCCCGAGCCTAAGCCCGCTCCTGCACCCGCTCCCGTCGTAGCCAAGCCCGAGCCCAAGCCCGCTCCTGCACCCGCCGCGACTCCCGCAGTCAAGCTCACCCCTGCTAAGGCTATCACGAAGCCCGCTCCAGCCCCAGCCACGACTCCCGCGATCAAGCTCACCCCCGCCAAGGCCATCGCGAAGCCCAAACCCGCGCCAGCCCCTGCCCCTGTCGCCTCCCTCGTCCTCGTCGCCAGCAACGACACCTTAGCTGACATCGTCGCCAAAGAAATCGCCGCTAAGGGACCACGTGCTGACCTCAATCACATCGACGTCAGCCAAGTGACCAACATGAGCGGACTCTTCAAAGACAGCAATTTCAATGGCGATATCTCCCTCTGGAATGTGGGGCGCGTCGTCGACATGTCGCACATGTTTGAGAACAGTGTCTTCAACGGCGACATCTCAGACTGGGATGTTTCCAAGGTTGTTAATATGGCCAATATGTTCTTCCGTAGTCAGTTGCGTAGCGAAATCTCCCGATGGGATGTCAGTCGCGTCATGAACATGAATCTCATGTTTGCCCACGCTGCCTTCGACGGCGACATCTCTGACTGGGAGATCAGCCCTGATACGAGCAAGGTGGGTATGCTTGATGAATCTCAGATTAATAATAATATTATCGCTATCGTCCCCCCTAATGGTCAACTGCCACCTTGGGTTGAGGTTGATGAGCCCTCACGCGCTAGCCAAAGAAATAGGGGCGAGGTCTGCGATGCCCGCAAAACGGTCCCTCGCGGACCTGGCTGTGGCAAGATGAGAAACTGCCCGATGGCTCAAAAGATCGCTCAACTAGGCAATGATCACAAGATCTATGGCATTGGTCTGCACTACTTCATCTTTGCAGGACTCGCGCTTGCCGCCCTACTCTTCATCCACTGCCTTTACGGCATGATCGTACGTCGCACCGTGCGTATTTACTTCAAAGAAAAAGCACGCTATATTAGCAAGCTCGAAAAGAGAGTGGAAAAAGAGCGTGAATCCCAAAGCTAGGGTTAACTGCTTATCATAACACCAGCAAGGGTACTCTCAACACGGAGAGTACCCTTGCTCTGTCAGGAGACCGCGATTGAATTGTTATTGAAAGTCCTAAAAAAGACTTGCCTCTCCCCCGCATTCTGCTAGTATAGGCACATGTCCAAACATTGGGTGTTTGGAGAATTCATCAATCAATTTTTTAGAAAAGACAACTATGGATATTCTTCATGATAAAGATGCGGACGTCAGCGTCCTCAACGGCAAGACCGTAGCCGTCATCGGCTACGGAGCACAGGGTCGCGCCCAAGCACTCTGCATGCGCGATAGCGGCGTGCAAGTCATCATCGGTCTGCGTGCCGGCAAGAGCTGGGATAGCGCCGTGCAAGACGGCTTTGAAGTACTCAGCGTCGCCGAGGCCTCCAAGCGTGCAGACATCATCCATATCCTCCTCCCCGATGAGTCCCATGGCTCCGTCTTTGAAGGCGAGATCAAGCCCCAGCTCACCGCTGGCAAGGCACTGAGCTGCTCACACGGCTTTGCCTACGTCTTCAAGACCATCGTCCCTCCCGCAGACGTCGACGTCATCCTCGTCGCTCCCAAGGGACCTGGCACAGAAGTACGCCGCGTCTTCGAAGAAGGCTTTGGCTGCCCTGGCCTCATCGGTGTCTACCAAAATGCCACAGGCAATGCCCGCGACCTCGCGCTTGCCATGGCCAAGGCCGAAGGCCTCACCCGCGGTGGTGTGCTTGAGTGCACGCTTGAGCAAGAAACCTACGAAGACCTCTTCGGCGAGCAGAACGTCCTCTGCGGCGGTATCGTCGACCTCATGAAGTACGGCTTTGAGACCCTTATTGAAGCTGGCTACCCCGCCGAGATGGCTTACTTTGAGTGCGTGCACGAAGCCAAGCTCATCGTGGACCTCATCTACGCTGGTGGCATCGAGCGCATGAACGAAGTCATCTCCAACACCGCTGAGTTCGGTGAGTACTACAACGGACCTCAGATCATCCAGCCTGACGTCAAGGAGAAGATGAAGGAATCGCTCAAGCGCATCGAGAGCGGTGAATTCGCCCGCGTCTGGCTCGAAGAAGCCGCCAAGGGCGCCCCCGTCCTCGCCGCCAAGCGCGCCGAGCTCCACGAGCACCCCGTCGAGGTCGTCGGTCGCAAGATCCGCTCCCTCTTCGAGCGCAAGTAATTCTAGCGCACGATTTACACAATACTTATTCATGGGGCACACAATGCTGTGCCCCATTCTATTAATAGCCTCGCCCCGTTATGAGCACTCCCCCCCTCGCCCTTGACATCAGAGACGCGACCGTCTACCTCGGTGGTCGCGAGATCCTCCATCAGCTCAGCTGGCAGCTGGAGCGTGGAGCACGCTGCTTTATCCTCGGAGCAAATGGCGCGGGCAAGACGACGCTCGTGCGTATGCTGCTCGGCTACGCTTGGCCCCTCTTTGGCGCGCATGTCGAGGTGCTAGGCGCACGCTTTGGACAGGTGAATCTCAAAGAGCTGCGCCAGCGCATCGCTTGGGTCAGCCCCCTCGTGCATCAATGGCTCGGCGGTGAGCGCGCGTGGAGCGGGCGCGAAATGGTGCTCTCGGGACTCGATGGCACGATAGGGCTCTTCCGCGATGTCAACGAGCACGAGGAAGCGCAAGCCACCGAGCTGCTGCGCCTCCTGCATGCGGAGAATCTCGCCGATCGCGCCGTCCACCAGATGAGCAGCGGCGAGCAGGTGAAAATCCTCATCGCGCGCGCTCTCATGACGCAGCCCGAGCTCATGATACTCGATGAGCCCAGCGTCTTCCTCGACCTCGCAGGGCGCGAATTCCTCCTCCAGACCATTGAGCATCTCGCACAGAGCAAGCCCGAGCTCACAATGATCTTTATCACCCAACGCCTCGAAGACATCATGCCGCGCGTCTTCACCCAAGGCATGATCCTACGCGAAGGGCGCATCCTCGCCCAAGGCACGCGCGACACCATCCTGACCGAAGAGCTGCTCAGCGAGACTTACCAGCTCCCCATCCGCCTGCTAGAAGGCCGCGATGGTCGTCTCTGGTCCATGATCGAGCCATGACCTCCAAGAAACCCCAACCACTCAAGCGACAATCCCTCGCCGGTCAGCTCCGCGAGCAGATGGAGCAGCTCATCGCCGAAGGCAGCTGGGCACTCGGGCAGCGCATCCCCGCCGAGGGCGAGCTCGCCCGTCACTTTGCTGTGAGTCACAACACCGTGCGTGAGGCCGTCCAAGGTCTTATCCATGCGGGGCTACTCAGGGCGCGTGCAGGTGATGGTACCTACGTCATCGCCACCGACAGGCTCAATGCCGCGCTCGACCACCGACTCGAGCAGGTCGAGATGAGCAGCATCCTCGAGGCGCGCCTCGCCATCGAGCAGTCTATTGTCGCACTCGCCGCCCTCCACCGCACGGAGGAGGAGCTCCTCGCCCTTGAGCAGGCGCTGGAGGACTGCAAGAATCGCCGAGGCTCAGGCATCGAGGCCGACATGCGCTTCCACTGCCTCATCGCTGAGTGTACGCACAATCCCATCCTCATCCAGCTCTACAGCGTCATCGCCGACTACCTCAGTCGCCATTGGGGAGAGCTGCTGCATGAGAAGCAGTACGAGCCCTCAGCGCTCCAGCTCCACGATGTGCTGCTCGAAGCCCTCCGCCAGCGCGATGTCGCACAAGCCCAGCAAGCCGTGGAGCAAATTGTCAGCTTCGGCTACGAGGCCTACCAAAAGCACGCGTCGGGGGACTCAAGTCAAGACTAATTGTGTCACAAATGATCTTTTTTTCTTGCAATGCTGTGTGATATATGGTACATGCATGACTGCTACACCTTGAATTTTCCGTATTTGAGGTTATACAGTCCAATACCCTAGAACTATTCAAACATCATTTAAATACCATGGCTACATCCAAAGACGATAAGAAGGCTGCCGAGAAGAAGCCTGCTCCCGCCGCCAAGAAGAAGTCAACAGCTCCAACAAAGAAGCCTGCTGAGAGCAAACCTGTTGCTGCCAAGACTGCCGCAGCCGAGTCGAGCAATGAGACTGCTTCTCCCAAGGCTAAACCGGCAGCAGCAGCGAAGTCCACCCCCCCTGCGCCTGCAGTAGAAGCTGTTGTGAGCAAAGAAAATTTTACAGCTGAAGAGAAAAAACGACTCGCCAAGCTGCAAGCCACCATGGAGCTACTGAACAAGGATCCCGAATGGGCGAGCTTCTTGGATGAGCAAAAGCTCGCACTCTACGACCTCCGCGACCAAGTCGCGCCCAATATGCAGAATGTGACACGCGATCACCTGCGCTCCGGCGCGTCCAATGTCTCCTCTGCCTCGGGGCAGCACATGGGAGACGCGGGCAGTGAGGCCGAGGTGCGCGATCTGACCATACGTCTGCTCGACAAGGATAGAGAGCAGCTCTATGAGATTGATGCCGCTCTTGAGCGCATACGTCGTGGTACTTATGGTATTTGTGAAGAGTCGCTCGACCCCATCCCCAAGGGGAGACTGCGCGTGCGCCCCTTCTGCCGTCTGACGGTAAAATGTCAGGAAGAATTTGAGAAAAAATACGGCATAGCCAGCACCTACAACTCCTCGAATTCAGAGATTATTGGCTATGCAGGATTACAAAATATTCAAGAAAGTGCAATTTCACTTGACGAAGACTCAGAATAGTGTAGAATAGCCGCCCACAACTCAACACTAAAAAGCATTATGCCTAGAGATATCATCATTCTGGAATGCACGGAAGCAAAGGCTGAAGGGAAACAAGCCTCTCGCTACGTAACAACTCGTAACAAGAAGAGCCTTCGTACCCCCGGGCGCTTGGAAAAGGTGAAGTTCAACCACTTCCTCAAGCGTCGTACCCTTCACCGCGAAATGCGCTAACTTTGCTAGCTATTTAACAATTATATGATTACAGAATTTAAGAGCGTTCAACGCCGTATTCGTTTCCGTACATGCAACAAATGCATGACACGCCGCCGTATCGACATCCCTGCAGGGGCGGTAGATATGGTTAACCCCGAGTTTCTTTCCAAGTTCACCTCCGAGACGGGCAAGATCCTGCCTCGTCGTGTGACTGGTGTTTCCGCGAAGATGCATCGCAAGATCACTCGCGAGATTCGCCGCGCTCGTGCCGTAAATCTGCTTCCATAATTTCCGGCTCAGATCTCGACGGCCACTAAGTCGTTGAAAAGGGAGCTTGTTATGCGCCGAGAGGCCTGGCAAGCTCCCTTTGCGTTTGTGCCACGCACTCATTTCTCAATTGTCACTCGCATGCAAGAGCTCAAAGACACACAAAACGAACCTGATACACGTCAACTATCTATTGACCGCGTAGGAATTCGCTCTCTGCGCTTCCCCATCGTTGTCAAGGATAAGGAAAACCGCACGCAATCGACCGTGGCCACGCTTGCCCTGATGGTCGATCTGCCCCAGCATTTCAAGGGGACTCATATGAGTCGCTTTGTCGAGGCGTTGCAGCGTCACAAGCGCAGCCTCGATGTGCACACGGCCGTGCGCCTACCAGGGCGCCTGCTTGAGAAATTTGACGCTCAGCGCGCTCGCGTTGAGATCGACTTCCCCTTCTTCCGCTTGAAGAAAGCTCCCGTTACAGGACGCGAGGGGATGATGGACTATGATGTACGCTTTGAGATTGACCTTGAAAAAGGCAAGCAGGCGAGCTTCACCCTCATCCTCAAGGTCCCCGTCACGACACTCTGTCCCTGCTCCAAGGCGATGAGTGAGCGAGGAGCTCATAATCAGCGCGGTATCGTCACCTATGCGGTGCGCTTTGTCAATGATGCTATCTGGATTGAGGACCTCATCGACCTGATTGAGTCCTGCGCTAGCTGCCAGCTCTACAGTCTGCTCAAACGCCCCGATGAAAAGTACGTGACGGATCACGCCTATGAAAATCCCGTCTTCGTAGAAGACCTCGTGCGCAACGTCGCCTTGGCTACGGAGCGCCACAAGGTCTTTAGCTGGTATAGAGTCGAGGCAGAAAACTTCGAATCTATCCACAATCACAACGCTTACGCTATGATTGAGCGAGAGCTCATCTAGCCTCTCTACACTCTACATCACTCAATATATAAGAAAGAATACAATTTATGATGAAATTAGCAATGATTGGGACTGGCTACGTTGGTCTCACCACGGGAACATGCTTTGCCGAGGTTGGACACCATGTCATCTGTGTGGATAGCAATGCACAGAAGGTAGCGCAGCTTAGCGAGGGCTATATCCCAATCTATGAGCCAGACCTAGAGCCTTTGGTCAAGTCCAACGTCGCCGCGGGACGCCTCAGTTTTACCACGGATCTGGCACATGCTGTCCATGAATCCGACGTCATCTTCATCGCTGTGCCTACTCCCCCACAGGAGGACGGCTCAGTAGACCTCTCCTATATTGACTCCGTCTCGCGCGAAATCGCTGAGGCTCTGCGCCCCGAGCATAGCTACCGCGTCATCGTTGACAAGTCGACGGTCCCCGTCAGCACAGGCTCCAAGGTAGCGCAGGTTATGATGCGCTACGCTGCTGATGATGTGAATGTCGACATCGTCTCCAATCCCGAATTCCTCCGAGAAGGCTCCGCTGTGCAAGACCTCCTACATCCCGACCGTGTCGTCATTGGTACGGACTCGGAGCGCGCCATGGATATCATGAAGCGCGTCTACCAGCCCTTTGACGCACCCATCGTCGAGGTGGATCTCGCCTCTGCAGAGCTCATCAAGCATGCGGCGAATTCCTTCCTTGCTATGAAGATCTCCTTCATCAATGCAGTCGCCTGTGTCTGCGAAGCCGCAGGTGCCGATGTGAAGAAAGTCGCGCGCGGCATAGGGATGGACAAGCGCATTGCGCGTGATTTCCTCAATGCGGGACTCGGCTATGGTGGCTCTTGCTTCCCCAAGGATGTCAAGGGCTTTATCCACGTCGCCGAGCAGCTCGGTGCACCTCTTACCTTGCTGCGCGAAGTAGAGGAGATCAATGCCAAGCAGCTCGACCGTTTCCTCACTCGCATTCGCGAAAAGCTCTGGGTACTGCGCAACAAGCGCGTCGCCGTCTGGGGACTCGCCTTTAAAAACAACACCGACGACGTGCGCGAATCTGTCGCCATCAAGCTCATCAAGCGTCTCTGCGACGAAAAAGCCCTTGTGACCGCCTATGACCCTCAGGCTGCGGAGACCGCCGTTTCTGAGCTCGAAGGCTACAACTGCAACATCGTCGATGACATGTACGAGTGCGCACGCGATGCCGATGTGCTCATCGTTGCGACAGAATGGAAGCAATTCGCCCTTGCTGATTTTGCCAAGCTGCGCGAGGTGATGAAGCTGCCCTTTATCTTTGATGGGCGCAACATCATGCACTCCAAAAATGCCACGCATGCTGGCTTTGAGTATCACTGTATTGGTCGTCCCAGTCAGTACCCAGAAAAGTAAGCAAGCGTCGCTCACATCTTGACATGAAGCTCGTTCTCCAGCGCGTGAGCTCTGCCTTAGTACGTGTAGACGATGTAGTCGTCGGCGCGTGCCAGCAGGGCTACTGCCTCTTGGTGGGCATCGAGGCGCAGGACACACAGGCTGAGCTCGACATCATGGCAAAGAAGGTGGCGCATCTGCGCGTCTTTGCCGATACCAAAGGGAGGATGAATCGCTCCATCCTCGATGTCGAGGGCTCTATCCTCTGTGTCTCGCAATTCACCCTCCTCGCCGACTGCAGCTCAGGCAGACGACCTTCCTTTTTAGCGGCGGGCTCGCCTGAGCACGCCAAGCGGATGTTTGACGCCTTTGTCGAGACGCTCAAGAGCTATCATATCCCCGTCGAGACGGGGATATTTGCAGCGGAGATGCAGGTGGAGATTCACAACGAGGGGCCTGTCACCTTTGTATTAAATTCGAAGGATCTCTAGCCGCAAGCCTTATGTATGGGAGAAGCTGCCCAGATCATCATCCTCAAGATTTACTGAGCTGGGGTGCTTGCGTAGGTAATCGAGCGCATTCTTGAAGTCGCGCAGGAAGAGCCGCGCCATATCCATGGAGAATCCCTGACGGATCACCAAGCGCATCACCACGAGTGATGTGACATTCGCAGGCATACTGTAGGCGGGCACCTGCCAGCCGCGCATGCGGAGGCGATCGGAGAGATCGTAGAGGGTGAAGCCCCATTGACGCGCCTCAGTCATACTAAAACAGAGCGAGGGAATCCCCTGCTTCGGATTGCCCGAGGTAATGAAGGTGAAGTCGCCCATCTGTGCGATCTCCGCGGAGAGCCACGCCGCAACTCGATAACAGGCCTCATGTATCTGCCTGTAGCCCACCTTGCCGAGGCGTACAAAGTTGTAGTACTGAGCCACCACCTGCCCTGCGGGGCGGGAGAAATTAATCGCAATGGTGGGGATACTACCGCCGAGGTAGTTCACATTAAAAATCAGCTCCTCAGGGAGATCCGCCTTGCTGCGCCAGACCACCCAGCCGCAGCCCAGCGGTGCGAGGCCGAACTTGTGCCCGCTGGCACTGATGGACTTCACACGCGGCAGGCGGAAATCGAAGAGCAGCTCAGGGGCGAGGAAGGGCGCGAGAAAGCCCCCGCTCGCCGCATCAATATGCAGCTCCACATCAGGACCTCCCGCAGCCGCGAGGCGATCGAGTGCCAGAGCGATAGCCTCGACATCTTCGTAGGCTCCCGTGTAGGTGACACCCAGCGTGCTCATGACGAGGATGGTATTCTCATCCACGTAGTCCGTGAGGACATCGGGAGTGAGGGCGTACACGCCCTGCTCCATGGGTACCTCGCGCATTTCCACGTCCCAGTAGCGGCAGAACTTGTGCCAGCAAATCTGGACGGGACCGCAGACGAAGTTCGGCTTGTCATAGGGCTTGCCCTCACTCTGACGTCGCGCGCGCCAGCGGCGCAGTGCTGCCATGCCCGCAAGCATGCAGGCCTCGCTTGAGCCAATGGTGGCACATCCTATGCTGTCATCGAGATCGGGGGCATTCCAGAGCGAGGCGAGCATGGTGGCGCAGCGCATCTCCAGCTCAGCCGTCTGGGGGTATTCATCCTTGTCGATGAGGTTTTTATTGATACTCAGATCCATGAGACGGTGCACTTGGCGCTCATCCCAGGTCTGGCAAAAGGTGGCGAGATTCTGCCTCGCGTTGCCATCGAGGAGGAGTTCTTCCTCGATGAGCTGGCAGGCATCTTCGGCGCGTAGCGAATGCTCGGCGAGATGCTGCGTGGGCAAGTAATGAGACGTGGAGCTGCTGGCAAAGATGCTGCTGAAGCGCGCGTCATCTTCTTGACTATCGTGGGGGGGGAGGTTCTTGTTCATATGCGTCTCTCGTGAGACCCCTTGGAGGAGCTCTATGTTGCATACTTGTTAGCAAAGAGTTCTATATGATATAAAACATCTCTGACTCATATCATGTCTATAGATTTGATGAAACATATAATCACCTCCCTATGTCTAGCGGGTAGTCTGAGCTACGCCTCAGCAAATCCCGAACTCATTTATATCGACGCCTCAGAAGATATGCGTATCTTTGTCCTAGAGGCCTCCGATATCCCCCCACTCCATCACGACATCCTCCCCGCGTGGATACAGAATCCCGCTCGAAGTGCGGGTATACGCACGCATGAGCGCATCCTTGAAAAGATGCGACAGGTACGCCAAGTGGAGAAAGCCATCGCGTGGAAGAATTGGGAATTCCTCCCCTCGCGTCCGCAAAAGTTCGCCCCCTACCTCGATAGCCTCTTCGTCTTGGGCAATAGCTGTCTTGAGCCCTCAACGATGATACACAGCGATCCGCTATCCCGCGCGGCTCAGCAGGTCAAGAGCATGGCATCAAGCATTGGTATCAATTACGACTTGACCCTCGCGGTGAACTACACTGGCATCGCCTCGGGTGCTGCGGGGCAGAAGCGCAGCATGACCTCCTTCACCGGTGAGTTCTGGGGCGCATGGACGCTCGCCAAGACGCGTGATGACTCCTATGGCGTTTTCATGATGATGGAGGCGAATTGGGGGCGCGGCATGGGCTTTAGCCAGCGCAACTACAACGCGCAGAATAGCACAGGCTCGCTCATCAACCCACAGGGGAGCTACGTGGGGGGCAATGGGCCTTTCATCTCGAATCTCTCGCTGGGTGTGAGTGCCTTTGAGGGGAAGTTCGTCTTTATGGCGGGCACGATGGACCCGACGAATTTCTTGGATCAGAATGCCTACTCCGCAGACTGGAATGGCAATCTGATGAACGCCGCCTTCAACTACAGCCCCACCCTCCCGCTGCTCTGGGCGAACTGGGCCTACATGACCGCCATCCAGCCTCACCCGAATTTCTACGCGCTCTACTACACCTCGGGCACACAGACCCCGCTCAATCACAACCCCTTCAATTATATTAATAATAATTACTGGGTGCATCTGAGCGAGTTCGGCTTCATCGTGGATGATGACGCATCCATGGGTGCGGGGACGTACCGCTTCCAGTACGCGATCACCGAGCATGACAGCGAGACGGGCGCAGGTGCTGCGATCAACATCCAGCAACAGCTCGGACGCCACAACCCCATGGGATTCTTCACCCGCGTGGGCTACAATGACCCCGATGCCGCACGCATTACAGGGGTGAAGGCCGCAGCCACTGCGGGACTCGTCCTGCAAGCCCCCTTCAGCGCGCATGGTTGGGGGAGCAAGTCGAATAACGAGCAAATCGCCATGGGATTCTACTGGGCACGCGCCGCCGAGGAGGAAAAGCCCTACAGTCACAAGGACGAGTACGGCCTCGAGCTCTCGGCGGTCTTCCAAATCACGCCCACCTTCTTCATCCAGCCCGATATCCAGTATATCTTCAATCCCGTGCACTCACGCGAGAATGACGATGCCTGCATCCTCCAAATCCAGAGCGTCTGGCGCTTCTAATCCCCAACATCAATCATGATTATGAAAACAGAATTACCCACATCACAGGACACAAAGGCCGCTCCGCGCCGCATCGGTGTCTTTGCACTGGCGATGATGAATGTCGCCGCCATCGTCAGCCTACGAGGGCTGGCAGCAGAGAGCACCTATGGGCTGAGCTCGGCGTTTTACTATCTCTTTGCCGCCCTCTTCTTTTTGATTCCCGTCTCGCTCGTCGCGGCGGAGCTCACGACGGCTTGGCCGCAGAAGGGGGGAGTCTTTCGCTGGGTCGGTGAGGCCTTTGGGGCGAAGCTAGGCTTTGTTGCTATCTGGCTGCTCTGGATACAGAGCACCATATGGTTTCCCACGGTGCTGACCTTTGCGGCGGTGTCGATCGCCTTTATAGGTCCTGATCAGAGCTGGGATAGTGCGCTGTCGTCCAATAGCATGTATGTGCTCGCTATTGTCCTTCTGGTCTATTGGTCGGCGACTCTGCTGAACTTCCGCGGCCTCTCGATGAGTGTGGCGATCATGAAGTGGGGCTCTATTCTTGGGACGGTGCTGCCGGCGGCTATCTTGATCTTGCTCGGCATGCTCTACTGGGGCATGGGCAATCCCATCTACGTGCAGATGAATCCCGAGAGCTTTTTCCCCGACTTTGACAATTTTAATACCGTTGTGCTCGCCGCAAGCATCTTTCTCTTCTACGCGGGGATGGAGATGAGTGCCGTGCATGTCAAGGACACGCAGAATCCGAAGCGCGACTTCCCCCTCGCTATTGGTATTGCCTCTGCCATCACGGTGTGCATCTTCGTCTTTGGCACGCTCGCCATTGGATTCATCATCCCGAATAGCCAGATCAATCTGGTGCAGAGCCTGCTCATCGCCTATGACAAGCTCTTTGCCTTCTTTGGACTCTCGTGGTTGGGGAGCATCGTTGCCGCCTTCCTCGCCTTTGGGGTGCTGGCTCAGGTGATCACATGGGTGGCGGGTCCCTCCAAGGGCTTGCTCGAGGTGGGACGCGCAGGCTATCTGCCACGATTCATGCAAAAGACCAACAAGCAGGGCGTGCAAACGCATATCCTGCTCATCCAAGGGCTCATCGTCACCCTGCTCTCGGTCTTCTTTGTCATCATGCCCAGCGTGCAGGCGGCCTATCAGATCATCGCCCAGCTCACCATCCTGCTCTACCTGATCATGTATATGCTCATGTTTGCCGCGGCGATCTATCTCCGCCACAAGTCCCCCGATACGCCACGCAGCTTCCGCGTGCCTGGGGGGCGCTACGTGGGGATGTGGATCGTCGGCGGTGTCGGTTTGCTGGGAAGTGCGCTGGTCTTTGTGCTCAGCCTGATTCCGCCCAATCAGATTCCCGTGGGCAGCCCTTGGCTCTATGTGCTCATCCTCGTCGCAGGGGTCGCGCTCTTTGGCGGTCTGCCACTGCTCATCTACGCGCGCCGTCGCGCCACATGGGTGGATGAGAAGTCCGACTTCGAGCCCTTCAGCTGGGAGAAAATTGCTGATAAGCAAGACCCGTCGAGCTGATCACATTTCACATTCCCTCAAAAAAACTCCTACGTTTCGGCGTAGGAGTTTTTTTAGGAATGAGAGCTACTTCTTAATCGACCATTTGCCAGATCAGCAGTGCCGTATAGCCTATGTAAATGGAGAGCAAGAGCGCGCCCTCCTTGCGAGTGATGCGCCATTTATTCTCACAGGATTTTTCTTGATTTACTTTGTGCATATTCGAGCACACATAAAAAAGTACAAATGTCAGAGCGAGCATCACCGCGAGATCACGATAGACGGACCAATAATCTAAAGAAAAGGGCTGGATAACCCCTGCTATACCGATGACAGCGAGTGAATTAAAAATGTTCGAGCCTAGCACATTACCAACTGCAATATCATGCTCCCCCTTGCGTGCGGCTACGACAGAGGAGGCGAGCTCGGGCAAGGATGTGCCTACCGCAACGATGGTGAGCCCTATCATCATATCGCTGACGCCCAGTTCTGTCGCTATGCCTACAGCCCCCCAGACAAGTAATTGTGAGCTGCTGATGAGTACGATTAGTCCAAAAATAAGCCAAAAAATCCCCCTATTCAAGGAATATTCTGCTGTTATTTTTTCCGCCGACACTGAAGGGCTTTTCTTACCTGCTAAGTAGCTCCAAATAATAAACCCGACAAATGCCGCGAGAAGCGTGATGGATTTCCATTGGTTTAAAGATCCATCTAGAAACAACAATGCAGTCAGCACGATGATTATAATTGTGATAGGGATCTCACGCTTAACAATGGAGGGAGAGTCTTTATCACTTATATAACGAATTAAAGGCCAATGCCGCACATCGGAAGCACCCATTACTATGGGGGAGATCAAGGCCGTTATGCCGAGAATGAGTCCTATGTTGGCAATATTCGAGCCGAAGGCATTTCCCAGTGCCATAGCTGGGCTGCCATCTAAAGCAGCCAAGGCAGAGACGAGCATCTCGGGGGCGGATGTACCAAAGCCAACGACAAACATACCGATAAATAAGGGCTTCATACCAAAGCGATAAGCTGTCGATGAAGCCCCCGCAACAAAGCGATCAGCACTGAGTACGAGTAAGATAATCCCAGCGATAAGGGCGCCGATGTAGTATAGTGTCATATGATGAAAAAGAGTGGATTAGGGTAATGGGGGCGCGAGTATACACTCTTTGACAAAAAATGAAAACCCTAAGTTGAGCAAAAGACGCAAAAAAAAGGCACGGCGTCGGTGATGACGCAGTGCCCCTTTCTTGTGAGGATTCTTGCTTACTTGCTGCTGCGCGGTTTGCGCGTGCGTGGCTTCTTGTCGCCAGTCGCGGCCTTGGGGGCTGGCTTTTTGGCGGCGGGGCGACGGGTCGCCTTTGTGTTGAAGGTAATGCTCTCTTTGTCCTCCGCGAGGTCGGCGACGGAGGTGTAGCCCGCCTTGAGCTCACCGCGTAGGATGGCCTCGGAGATGGGGTCTTCGAGCATGCGCTCGATGGCGCGGCGCATGGGGCGCGCGCCGTATTCGGGGTTGTGTCCCTTCTCGGTGAGGCGGGTGATGAGCTTCTCGGTGAGCTTGAGGATGATGCCCTTCTCGGCGAGACGAGCGATGAGCTTGTCGGCCTCAAGGCGTACGATCTGGGCGAGGTCGGGCTTCTCCAGCATGCGGAAGACGATGAGCTCGTCAAAGCGGTTGATGAACTCGGGGCGGAAGTGCGACTTCGCCGCCTCGGTGATCTTGTCCTTCATCGTGCTGTAGTCTGCCTCTTGCTGGTCGAGGGCGCCAAAGCCCATCGTCCCTTGCGCCTTCGCGAGGCTCGCGCCTACATTGGAGGTGAGGATGATGATGGTGTTGCGGAAGTTGATCTTGCGTCCGAGCGAGTCGGTGACAATGCCTTCTTCCAAGATCTGGAGCAGCAGATTCATCACATCGGGGTGCGCCTTTTCGACCTCATCAAAGAGGATGACCGCGTAGGGACGGCGGCGCACCTGCTCAGTGAGCTGACCGCCCTCGTCATGCCCGATGTAGCCGGGAGGCGAGCCGATGAGGCGGCTGGTGGTGTGCTTCTCCATATATTCGCTCATGTCGATCTGGATGAGCGCGTCAGCCGTGCCAAACATGATCTCGGCGAGGTTGCGCGCGAGGTAGGTCTTGCCCACGCCTGTAGGTCCCATAAAGAGGAAGGAGCCGATGGGACGGCGGGGATCTTTGATATCCGCGCGGCTGCGGCGCAGCGCACGAGCGATGGAGCTGCACGCGTCGTCTTGACCGATGACCTTGCTCTTGAGCTCCTGCTCCATGCGTAGCAGCTTGGTGGTCTCCTTTTCCTCCATGCGGGAGAGCGGGATGCCTGTCCAGCGTGAGAGCACCTTCATGATGTCGTCGTCGTCGATTTCGTTATACGCGCCGTCGACCTTCTTTTGCCAGACATCCATGATGCTCTCGATGTTCTTCTTGAGCTCGATGTCGCGGTCACGCAGCTCGGCGGCTTCTTCGTAGCGGCGCTCATCGGAGGCGAGTTGCTTCTTCTCGAGTATTTGCTTGCGCTCTTGCTCAAGAAGCTTCAGGTCTTCGGGGCGTGTCATGCGCGCGACTTGCTTGTGCGCGCCAGCCTCGTCGATGATGTCGATGGCCTTGTCGGGCAGGAAGCGTCCTGTGATGTAGCGCTTGGAGAGGCTGGCCGCGGCTTCGAGAGCTGTGGGGGTGTAGCGGACGTGGTGATGCTCCTCGTAGCGATTCGCCAAGCCTCGCAGGATGAGGATCGTATCGCTGACGGAGGGCTCACTCACCTGCACCTGTTGAAAGCGTCGCTCAAAGGCGGCATCCTTCTCCACATGCTTGCGGTATTCATTGAGTGTGGTCGCGCCGATGACTTGGAGTTCGCCGCGTGAGAGGGCTGGCTTGATGATATTGGAGGCATCCATCGTCCCTTCGGCGGATCCTGCACCTATCATGGTGTGGAGCTCGTCGACGAAGAGGATGGTGTTCTTCTTTTTCAAGATCTCATCCATGACTCCCTTGAGGCGTTCTTCGAATTGCCCACGGTATTTTGTACCCGCGACCATCATGGCGAGGTCGAGCGAGATGATGCGCTTGTCGAGGAGGAATTCGGGGACTTCTTCGGCGACGATGCGCTGAGCGAGCCCCTCGACGATGGCGGATTTGCCCACGCCTGCTTCTCCGAGCAGTACGGGGTTGTTCTTCATGCGGCGGCAGAGGATTTCGATGACGCGCTGGATCTCGCTGCTGCGGCCAATGACGGGGTCGAGCTCGCCTTTGCGAGCGCGCTGTGTGAGGTCGCGACCGTAGATCTTGAGAGGATTGCCCGTCGGCTCATCGTCTGGGGGACCTTCTTGTGAGAAGGGTGAGCCGTTGTTGTTGAAGTGCTCGTCTCCCTCCTCGTCGTTGGAGTTGAAGAATCGCTTGTTTTCCTCTTCATTGGGCTCGCCTGCGGGGAATTTATGATTGATCTCTTGGATGACACGCTCAAGGGCGATGTCATAGGTGATGCCCGAGGAGATGAGGCTTTCCCATGCGATGCCATCCGTGTCGCTGAGCATGGCTAGTAGCAGATGCTCTGTGCCCACAAAGCTGTGCTTGAGCTTCTTGGCCTCTTGCCCTGCGCGTACGATGAGTCGCTTCGCGCGCGGGGTGTAGGGCAGTGAGCCTGCCTCATTGGGCTGATGATCACCGGCTGTCATGGCTTGCTCTACCATCTCAGTGAGGCTCTCCATACTGGTGAGCTGATGCTCGAGTATGTTGATTGCGACGCCTTGACCTAGCTTGAGTATGGCCAAGAGGAGGTGCTCTCCACCAATGTAGCTATGTTGAAACCGCTCAGCCTCGCGGCGAGCGATGTTGATGACTTGCTGTGCTCGTGGGGTGAAGTTGTTCATATCGTTGTGGATGATAGGGGCTTGAATTGTATGGATAGTTGCTCTAGGGCACGTTGCGCGAGCTGGGATCGGAGGGCTTGCACATGGGGCGTGCTGCCTTCTACGGGTTGCTCAGCGATGTGGCGCAGGTGGGCGGAGGAGAGCTCGAGGGGAAGGGTAAAGAGCTCTTTGTTGATAGCATCTGCATCGAGGTCATCGCGCTGACTCTCCAAGAGTCCGAGGTGGAGACCTAGGCTGATGAGTGAGAGTGAGTCAACGAGCTCACGGAAGCTCAGGCGTGTCGCGTAGCGTATGATGCCTATGGAGCGTCCCACGAGGTCGCAAAGTTCGAGACGATTGACCTCGAGGATATGAGTGCGTAGCTTGAGCTCGCGCTTGGCTATGTTGCGAGCGAGCTTTTTGATACGTGTCATAGCATCGTGTGTCTGCGCAAGCTTAGCGGGTTGGGTGCGTAGGATAAAGACATTGCCTGTATCTTCTTTATCATCCGCATAGACGGGGCTAATCTCGAGGTCCAGCTTCTCCAGTGCTGCATGCAGCTGATGGATGACATTGCTGCATGCCATCGCGGGGAGGTGCAGGAGGACAAAGAGCTGGACGGCATCACCGCATTCATTCGACAGGCTCGTCAGATAGCCCATCTCGTCGTTTTTGGCAAAGTTGAGCTCTTCTTCTAGCGTGTTGGCTATCTTGAGCGCACGGCGCACAGACGAGCTGAGCTCAAGTCGCGGGGCGAGGCTATGAATGACGACATGCTCCTCCTCATTGGTCATGATGACCAGATCTTGCTTTTTGGGGATGAAGAGCTCGCAGCCTTCTTGACGCGCCGCCATGCAGGGGGAGATGAGGCGACGCTCCAGCAGGAGGCGACGCTGCTGCCAGCTCAGATCTTTGACCTCTGAGTGAAAACAAGTCTTGAAGCCCGTCAGCTTCAGTATATGGGGGCGCAGCATGTTCATGACATGGATACGCTGCTCATCAAGAGACCAGCCTGGGAAACTCTCACCGCTCAGCGAGCGTACCACACGCGCCATTGAGCCGAGGATGGCATCTTGATACTCTCCTCCAGGGTGCGCCCAGCTGTAGGAGTGATGTAAGAGGGTATCTAGCTTCATGATGAGGACTCTAGCTTGTTTAATAGATCTCTGAGGCGTGCGGCTTCTTCGTAGTCTTCACGCTCAGCGGCACTCTTCATATCACGCTCAATTTGCAGACGCTCGGCAGCGTCTGCGTCTTGGGTATGGGGGGAATCAGAGGGGGCATCTGCCGAAGGCGACTGATTGTTAAATCCCAGACGGCTCGGTCTGTGGCGGTAGCAGTCGGGACATCCCATGCGATCGGTCTGATGGGCAAATTCAAAGGAAAAGGCGCAGGTGGGGCAGAAGCCCGCATGAGAGCCAGTGAAGAGGGATTCAAACTCACTTGATGACTCATCTTGCTGCTGCCCCAGCTCGCGCATAAGCTCGTCTACCTTCTGCTTGAGATTCTCGGGAAAAATACTTGCATTCACAGAGAGGCTTCGCGGGTCAAAGAAACCCCTATCCTTCGCGCAATGCTCGCAAAGGCATAGATCTGTGGCTTCACCGTTGACGAGTTGCGTGAGGAAGACATGAGCCTCTCGTCCACATATTTGACATTTCTTCACGGCAAAGAATATAGCACAAGCCTCGCGCTCTTACCAGCACAACTAGCGTCAACACGCAGCTTTTTGGAATTTAATTCCAAAAAGCTGCGTGTTGATTTCTTTTGTAAGGATGGCGTTTTCGCTAGATTACTTTAATCAGACCACTTAAGTACAACCTTGCACGACTGCCCTGACATCATCGCCTCAAAGCCTTTCTCAAAGTCTGTGTAGTCAAACTCATGCGTGATGATGGGGGTGAGGTCGAGCCCCGAGCGTATCATCGACTGCATGATGTACCATGTGTCAAACATCTCGCGTCCGTAGATGCCTTTCATTTGTAGACCTTTCCAGATGAACTCATTCCAGTCAATGGGTGAGCTGGAGGGCTGGATACCAAGCAGGGAGATTTTTGCCCCATTGATGGAGTGCTTGATGATATCTTGGAGGCAAGAGGGAGCACCACTCATCTCGAGACAGACGTCAAAGCCCTCCTTGAGATCAAGGCGGCGGCGTGCATCATCGATGGATTCTTTGGTGACATTGATCGCCTCATCTGCCCCCATGAGACGCGCGTATTCGAGCTTGCTGTCGAGTACGTCGGTGATGGTGACGCTGCGTGCGCCTGCTTTTTTGCAGATCGCAACCGCCATGACGCCTATGGGACCTGCTCCCGTAATGAGCACGTCCTCTCCGACGAGATTCCACGTGAGGGCGGTGTAGGTAGCATTGCCGCAGGCATCCATGATGGCGGCTACGGATTCGGGGATGGAGGGATGCAGCGAGATAACATTGCTCTCGGGGATAGAGAGTAGCTCAGCAAAGCAACCAGGGCGATTCACGCCTACGCCCTGAGTATTGGGGCAGAGATGGTAGAGGCCACGCTTGCAGTTGCGGCATGTATTGCAAACGAGGTGTCCTTCGCCAGTCACGTAGTCGCCTACCTTGAATTTGGTGACACCGGGACCGATTTGTTCGACAATACCACAGTACTCGTGACCGACATTCATGCCGACGGGAATGGTCTTGGAGGCCCACTCGTCCCATTTCCAAATATGTACGTCCGTACCACAGATGGAGGTTTTTTTAATTCGGATGAGGACATCGTTGTAACCTACCTCAGGCTCAGGGATATCCTTGAGTTCTAACCCAACACCAGCTATCGTTTTTACTAGAGCTTTCATTGCCATTGAATATAACATAGCAGCTCCTTTGATCAAGTCCAATTATCAAAAGAGCTGATAAAAATGCCCAATCACACCCAGCCTCGCTCACGGAGCGTCTCGTAGAGCCTTTTCGCCGTGCCCTCAGGCATGAAACTCGCGAGCTGATGGATGCCCTCCAAGGCGGGTGTGATCATCTCCAGATACCAGCTCTTGCCCTGACGGTAGCCGAGATTCGCATAGGCGCCTAACGCCTGCATGAGTCGCTGGAGCGTGCACGCGCAAAAAATAGCACGATCGAGGCGCACGCCACTCGTCTCCTCCCAGAGCGCGAGGAGATCTTGCCTCTGTGCTAGACTCAGACCCATATAAGGGTCAAAGATGAGTGAGCCCAGATCATACTCATAGCGCCCCATGCGCATGCCTTGAAAATCGATGAGCCAAGCCTGCTGCTCGTGTATCATGATATTCTGACTCTGCAAGTCACGGTGCAGGGGCATGCGCGGGAGACTGGCGAGATCCTGCGCGAGCTCGATGGCAGAGCCCAGCTGCATAAAGTCCTGCTGCGGTCCCTCGCTGAGCCCTTGACGCAAGGCGAGAAAGTGCTCGCAAAAGTACTGTTGCTCCCACCTATAGAGCGCCTCATCAAAGGGCGGCTGCAAGTCCCACTCGGGTCTCAGCGCATAGAGGGGGAGGATGGTCTCAAAGCAGCGGCGGTAATACTCCCTGAGCTCCGGCCAGCTCTTCTCCTTGTAGGAGAGCAAATCGTGCTTGCCTAGATCCTCGGTGAGGCAGGCACCATTACCCTCGCTATCCTGCCATGCCTCAAGAATCTTGGGCACGCGTAGTCCGTAGGAGTCTAGCCCTCGTGCCGCCTCGAGGAAGGAGGAATTGTCGGCTCGCGCATGTGTCCATACCACAGCGATGACCCCATAGGCGCGAATGATGCTGCGCCCCGAGGCTCCCTGAGCTATGAGCTCAAAGCGACTCTCATCCACGCAGCTCACGCCTATAGATTCTAATAGATGGCGCACCTGCTCGCTGGCGGGAAGCTCTGCATTCATATCATGCTCACGATGTGCCTAAAATTACATACGAAAGAACTCTAAATCATCTGCTTTCTCCGTCTCTTTTTTTCGAGACGGAACCAGATGAGCTAGGGCGGCAGTATCCTGAGAGAAGGCCTCAGCGCGCGGCTCATAGGGCTCTCTTGTGCTTGGAGCCGGAGTCTCACGGATGGGTTCGAACTCCCGCTCCGAGCTCTGCTGATGCATCAAATGCCCCATGTAAGAATCCTCTGAAGGGCGCGTGTTGCGTGCGGGCTTCTTGCTCACCGCCTTATCTGGTGGAGTGATGGGGCTAGGGGTAGCCGAGCGCGAGGGGGTCTCAGCGAGAATCTCTAGAGTCGCGCCTACTCCGGCGAGAAGTGCGAGGGTAAAGGCGATATAGAGCGGCCATGCGGCGGTGATGACGATGATGTACTTCTGCTGCCATGTGAGGGGGAGAGTCTGCGCATCAAGGGTATGTGAGATATTCAATAGTGCCCCCACAGCGAGTATAAGACTTACGATCCATGTCATCCAAGAGAATAGTTGCATGCTGGCATTCTACCCTTTTGGCGAGCATGCGTCAAGAATACGATCGTTGTGTGCTCTACATCTTCTAATTTTTCTTGATGAATAAAACAAAACAAGCTATCTTAGAGAGACTATGAAAACTCGTACCCACATACTCATGGCAGCTCTCCTCACCTGTCCCTCGCTCATAGCCCCCGCCTACGCCGAGGAGGATCAAGGCGGCTCTGCCGATATAGCGGTGAGGATCTTCGAGCTCGAAAAGGAATCTTGGGATCTCTTTGACGTTTGCTTCAGCCACTACGTGAAGATGGGAGAAGGCAAAATAAGTCAAAACGAAGGCATTGATGCCATCTATTACGCCTCAGGCCGTCTCGCACGCGTACACGAAGAGATCTTAGACATCTCTCAGGCTGGTGACCGTGCCAAGCTCGCCCGATACGAGAAAGTCGTCTCAAGCAAGAAGTACAGAGAGCGAGTCAAGAGGCGCGATCATCTGACGAAAATAATCGTCGCCGATGCCAAAAAGAAAGGCTACGCTAATAGCAAAAAGCTCAAAAAAGCTATGGAAAACCTCCTATTCGCCATCCAAAGCTATTAGATCGCCACAAGCTCCCGTCATCATCAGCTCATCTACATTGCCTCTACAACAGTATCTATCATGAAAACGCATACCTACACGCTCATGGCAGCACTCCTCGCCAGCTCCGCACTCGTAGCTCCTGCCTATGCTGAGGCTGAGCCGGGAAGCACAGGCGATCTCGCTGGCGATCTGCTCAAGCTGGAGCAGGAATCTTGGAATCACTTTAAATTCTGCTTTAACATCTATGCAGAAATGTGCAATAATAAAATTGGTAAAGAGGAAGCCATTCAAGCCATCTATGAGTCCTCAAGACGCATCAGAAGGATATCCTCCATCATCTATCGCTCATGCCATACCCCTCATGATGATCAGCTCATGCCATTTCGAGACGTCGTTCTTGAGAGAAAATTCAGAGAGGGTATCGCGCTGCGCGACAAGGCGACACGAGGCATCGTCGACCATATCAAGCAAAACAATTATTACGGCAGCGAGGATCTCAAAAAAGCTACAGAAAACCTGCTCGGCGCCATTGGGATGAGGTATCCCTTCTAAGCACTGCGAGGAAATACAGCATACCACCCCAAAAAGGGGGGAGGTGTATGCTGTATTCCCCATGCTTGATATTCCCTCGCGTGCAGAGTGGCCGCTTTCATCTCGCAATGCTTTGCCGCATGGTCTTAGCTTTAACCCTCAATGGCAGGCTCCATCTAGAGATCGGATGTGTCCTCATGCGTGTCTAAAAAGAGGGCTTAATAATTATGCTTGTATTGGGACTGAGAGCTTGATAAAATAAAGGTCTATGAGATCATGGTCAGCTCTTCTTACCTGTTTATTTGCGCTTAGTTCGTGCCAGCCCGCCATCGACCCAAGCGCGTTCCAACCTCGCTATGCCCCAGGTCATCAGCCGCAGGCTGATGGCGGTGGCTATGTCACGCTCCCCGGTCAGGCTCCTGTCCAGTCGGGATCGAGCATTACTAATGATGCCTTTGATGCGGCGGTGCAGAATCGCCCAGCAGATCATTATCAGCCCACTACGTCTACCAATTATCAGCCTGCTCCTCCTATCGCAAATTATAAGCCTGTAGAGCCTGCTCCGCAGCCTAGCTACACGCAGCACGCGTCCAAGATGGACTACACGGTGAAGATTCACAACAACACGGGCTCGCGTCTCTTCATCGAGGCGCAGGATGCCAAGGGGATGATCTATCCCTGTGGCTTCACTCAGCCCAAGCAGGCCTTCCAAAAGTCCTTCCGCTCGACGCGCCCCATTGCCTCGCCCATCCTCGTGGTGATCCGCGATCCTGATCAATCGGGTGCTCCCGAGCTACGCCGCTACCGCGTTGCCGCTCCCAATGTGGACTACAATGGTCGCACCGTCAAGATTTCTATTCTCTCAGGTGGTCGCTATACGGCAGATGTGGACGGTCAGGTCTATGTCTCCAATAGTGCCAACGATTAAGGCTATCTTTGCATCTGATTATTATTACTCTGGCTGGGGTTAATGCAGTAACAGCGGCCTGCGTACTTGATTAGCTAGAGCCCATCAAGTCGTAATTCGGCATAATCGCTTCGCGTCGCTGCGCTAGCTCGCTTTTATACGGATTACACCTTGACAGACTCTATCTAATCAAGTTAAAGGCATGTACTTCCTTTTGTTGAATGAAAAATAAGATTTTTCACCCAACAAAAAGAAGCTTTGAGATTCAGATATTCTCATTTGAGTGAATCCTGCAATTTGTTACATTGATTATAGACGGAGTAATAAAAAAGCTCTTCTTGCGCGGCAAGGAGAGCTTTTTTTGGGTATTGTGTTGGATAAGGAATCACGGATTATTTTTTGACGACGCGGCTGGGTGCTCATGATGCTATCGTCGTGCGTTCTTTTTTACTGCTCTGCATTCGCGCCCTCGAGGAGCTCATTGAGGAATTGCGCCCTATCGTGATGTGTCCCCGAGTAGCCCTGCGCTCGCTCAATGGCACGTTGCTTCCAGCGCGGTAGGGCTCGATGGCTGTCACGCAGGCTTTTTTTCTCGCGTGTGTGATGCTTGCTCGCGGGCTTCTTTGCCTGACGCGCCTGTCTCGCCTGATCGCGCTGCTGTTCTTGGCTTATCTCAAGGCGTTTGCGTAGCTTCGTGCTGAGCTCGCCCTTCGCAGGGCTGACGCGCCACGGGGCGTAGTGGGAGCTGCGCGTGATGGGGAGGCAGAGCAGCTCGGGGTCGATGAATTTCAGCTCGCGCATGAGCCTATCTTTGATGCCCATCAGGACGCTCGCCGCCATGGGATTGCCCATCATCTCGATGCCAAAGGCGATGCGGATACGCTGCGCCTGCTGGCTGAGCCTACCCATCTGGCGCAGCGAGATGCCCTCATCGGGCTGCTCTTCGGGGGCACAGCTCGCCGCGATCTGGAGCACAAAGAGCGTGTCGCGTACCTTGCGTGTGAGCTTGTCGATGAGATCGCCGAGGCGCGGATGCGCATTGAAGCGGTAGTCCTTGAGCTCGACGAGCCAGAGCTCACGCTTGTCAGGAAGGTAGAGGACAAAGTCCATCTCCTTGCAGCTCGTGCAAAAATTCTGTGCCCTATGCGCATAAAAATCCGAGCACTCAAGGCGACACACCTGCGTGCCCGCGCGAAAATCGAGACGGAAAACGCCCTCGATATAGTGCGGCTCAGCTTCGCGCGGCAGCGAGGCTGCCCGCTCTTGCGTCATAGGGTCAGTTGTGCTGCGTATCATAGACCTCCTTTTCGACTGTGTCTTCTCGATTCATTGCAGCTACTCCCATGTAGAGGTAGCGATCGGCTTGGGCGATCTCGGCATCGAGACTCTCCAGATGCGGGAGCTCGTCGAGGCTATCAGCCGCGCTGACCCGCATGGCATCCGTGCGCGATGCTTGGGCTTGCAATCCTATATAATGTCGGGCTATTTCCTGATGCTCATGCAGCTGTATAGAGAGCTCGCGGAGCAGGAAGAGGCTGTGCGTGCTCATGACGAGCTGCACGCCCGCTTCGCAGAGGCAGAGCATGATGCGGACGAGTACGGGCAGATGGCTCGCATTGAGATTCATCTCGGGCTCATCCCAGAAGAGCATCGTGCCTGCGCGGAGGCTGCCATTGCTGATGAGCAGCGCGAGTGTGCCCAGTCGCTTGAAGCCCTCGGCGAGGAGATTGAGCTCGATCTGCCCCAGTGAGGGGCGGTTGAGGTAAAAGCGCGCTTGCTGGCGGAGCAGCTCGCCGCCGAGCAGCTCCTCGATGAGACGCTGCACCTCGCCGAGTGGTCCGGTGACAGCTTGCTTGAGACGTGGATGATCGAGAGCCTGACAGAGGCGTAGGCTCACGCCGTCGATGAGCCCCGGATAGCGGCTCGCTCCCTGCGCGTAGTGGGGGAAGATGCTCAGCACCTCGCGCGCGGCAATGAAGAGAGCATTCTCGACGGGGAAGCGGTCGGGCATGCGCTCAATCTTGAGCCCGCGCTGATCGGGGCTGGGGTAGAAGCTGCAGCGTAGTTCCGAGCTCCCCGCGGGGGCACGCTCGCCCGTGAAGCTCGTGCAGAGCTGCGCATGCGCACTCTGGAGCTGATGCGAGCAGAGTGAGGCGAGACTCGAGATGCCAAAGACACGCAGCAGCTCCTTGCGCAGCCCGCGCTCCTCGACATGCTGCTCGGGCATGTCGCGCCCACCGTGATTGCTCATCCAGTAGGCGAGCGCGTAGCTGAGCTTGAGCAGATGGCTCTTGCCCGAGTCGTTGCCTCCGACAATGACATTGACCCCATCGACGAAGTCAAAGGACTCGCGCTGGGGGAATACAGTCACGCCATGCAACAACAGACGATTAATCATATCCTTACTTGTAGCATATCAAGCGCATGATGGCAAGCATGTTCCTCCGTCATTACGGATTTTTTGCTGTATTGCAATGAGGGCTTATTAGTTTAGCGATAGATAATGTTGCAAAATAGAGCGAGTACCCGTATTCAGAACCATCATATCAAACCTTTCTTTTGTTGAGTGAAAAATCTTATTTTTCATTCAACAAAAGGAAGTACATGCTCTATCTAATCATGTACGCAGACCGTGTTTCCTCCATTAAGCACACAGCCAAAGTAATAATATAACAAAATAGACGAGCACTTGAACTCAGAACCATCATATCAAGCCTTCTTTTTGTTGGGTGAAAAATCTTATTTTTCACCCAACAAAAAAAAGAACATGCTTTCAATATGATTATATAGAGACTGTTAAGGAGCAATTTATATAAGTCCCCGAAGGGGCAGCCGCGCAGCGGATGTTATGCCAAATTGCGACTTGATGGGCTCTATATAATCATGTACGCAGACCGTTGTTTCTCCCATTAAGCACACAGTCAAAGTAATAAAATTAGTTTTCACTCGTGTGCTCCGGGAAAAGCCGGGCGCGCCGTGGGGATCACATCAGAAGCTCAGGCGGTAGCCGACGCTCGCGCTGTGATT
>CAYJOV010000002.1:0-48418 GCA_964371905.1 uncultured Akkermansia sp.
CTATGGCGGGGTTGCAGCTCATCTGGCCTATGGTGTCGAGGTTGTGCGTGAGGAGACCGACTTGTCCTCCCATGCGAGCGGCGGCGAGCGCGGCTTCGATGCCAGCATGTCCTGCTCCGATGACGAGGACATCAAAGTGGGAGGAAGGGGAGGGGGGATGACTCATAAAGGGGTGGGAATAGGAAAATTCAGAGGCTGCAGGCGATGACGAGGCGATGCAGCAGCACGCGAGGATCGATGGAGGTGGAGACGAGCTGCTTGTCCGCCTCGGCACAGGCGCGTAGCGCTCGCAGAGCTTTCTTGGGGCTTAGCTTGGTGCAGTCGCGCGCATGCTGGTAGAATCCATAATAGTTCGGCGTGCCGTCTTTTTTAGAAGGAATGAGCTTGCTGAGCGAGGCAGGCAGCTGACCTAGCGATCGCTCCATCGCGCTGGTGCTTGAGAGATCCACCTGATGATGGGCAAGCAAGAGGCTGGCGCGGTAGCGATTGGAAAGCGTCGGGATGAAGGCGGCGCGTATGATGGCAATGGCGCTCTCTCCGCTCTCGAGCTGCGCATCGACGAGGGCGATGGCCGAGGCTGCATTCCCGCGCTCTAGAGCGCGGGAGATCTCATAGATCACGCCCTTGCGCGAGACGGGCACCATCAGCTCGATGTCGGCGACCTCGAGGCAGCGCGATTCGCTACCGAGATAGACGGCGAGCTTGTCGAGCTCATTGGCGATTTGGCGTGAGTTTTCATGCACGCGGTGGACAAAGAGATCCATCGCCTCGGGGCTCATGCTGAGTCCACGCTCGCGCGCGAGGCGAGTGACGAACTGTGCTAGCTCGCGCTCCCAGCCTTGGCGGTTGATATCAATTTTGGAATACTCCTCGACACGCGCTATCTTGGTGAGCTTCTTATAAAAGCTGCGCCTCTTGTCCACTTCCGTGGCTTGGAGGCAGAAGTGCGTCCCCTCGGGCAGATTCTCAAGGCAATTCAGCAGGGCGTCGAGTGCATCGAGGACGGCTTGGCTCTTTGTGCCTTGAGGAGTATCTCCCATGAAGGTGACACCCTTGAGCCAGATGGTCTTGCCCCCGCCGAACATATTCACCATCTGAAGCCCCGAAATGGTGCGGTGGATGATGCGTACAGCCTCATCGACATTGGGCGCTGCCCCGTCAATGATCTCATCGCCCCAGCCCTCGGAGTCAGCTGTGAGCTGGAGGTAGGCGGCCTGCGCGGCAGCACTGGAGAGCCCTTCATCGGAGCCCAAGAAAGCCAAGCAGCGCGCAGATGATGAGGGAGAGGAGGGTGTCATATTGAGAAAAGAATCCCATAGCCGTCGTCTATGGGAATTCTAGAAAATATCATATGAGTGATGCAGCAGACGATTTAGGCGCAGCAGCTCTTTTGAGCATTGATCTTGTTGAGCTCGTCTTGGATGAGAGCCATGCTGACGATGCCAAGACCGATGCAGTGGAGCAGGAGGTATATGACGCTATTGTCCGCCTTGGTCGCATTGACCTTGGCGAGCATCTTGCCAGCCTTGTAGAACCAGAAGATGGTGTAGATGCCGCAGGTGAGAATGGAGAATAGGATCATCTTCCAGCCACCGACGTTGTATTCTTCGGGGCAGATTTCAGCGATTTCATTAGCCATACTGACGATCCAGAAAATGGCGTAAATGCCAAAGGTGAGGAAGGAGAGAACGAGTAGCAGGATGATGTTTTTTTCTTTCATAAAGACGGAAACTATCGGGATAAAGATAGCACAGTAATCATACTGGATATTGAGTAGGGAGTCAAGCCTCTAACACCATTTTGCAGGGCAGGTACTGCCTCTCGATTCTTTTTTGTAGCTTTTCGTGATTGATTCCGTTCCTTAGGTTAAGGAGTCATGAAGGCTCTAATAGAAATAAAATCAATAGAAAGTAAATATTATGAATAAAACATCCTGTCTCACCCTCTTGCTGCTCGCCTCAGCTGCACTGCTCCTCCCCTCATGTGCCTACCACGCGCCCAGCAAGCATGTCGTGCACAATCATACCGTGGTGAAGAAGCCTGCCGTCAAAAAGCAGGTCGTGGTCAAAAGACCCACTGTGGTGAAGCAAACAGTCGTCAAGAGTCCCGTGTACGTCACTCATCAGTCAGTATTCAAAAAGCCCGCTGCGAGCAAGCGTCCAGCACCGCTCAAGCAGCCGCACGTTTCCAAGAAATCCAGCTTTTCCAAGTACAATCGTCACGCCGTGACTCACAAGCAGGGTGGAGTCAAGAAGGTCGTTCATAAAAAGATTGTTACAAAGCGAGTTGTCAATAACAATCGGGGGAATCGCAATCCCTCTGCTTCGCATAAGAAGTCGCGGAGCTCTCGGTCGGGTCAGATGGCTTCACGTTATTGATAGTCAGTCAGAAAGGCTTGGAGTGCTCTTTCGTCAACAGTGTCGCTATTTCGTAGCTAAACAAAGCCTCCAGCCCTCCTTTCATGGTGGGGGCTGGAGGTGAAAAATTTGCGAAAGATTCCACTCACACAGCAGAGCCGTGAGCTAATGGGGCTCTCTCTAGGCGAGGTTTCGGGATGGATTTTTTACGATTTGATGGCTGAGTGTATCCTTTTAGACGATAAATCGAGAGAAATCCAGCCGAAGGGTGTTCAAAAGATGTCACGTGGAGTGATTGCTCACATCCTTGTGTCGTCTGTCAACAAGGAAAAAAAGCCCCCTATTAAGAGGGGGCTTTAGAAATGTCTAACATGTATTTTTATGATAATTACGGGGAAAATGATTGATCAGCTGATGGAGGTTAAGCCAAAAAAAAAGAGCATTTGCTGCTCGATATCTATCTATGAGACGTGCTGCGCTCGATCAGTGAAGTCGTGTACAGTGTTTCACACAAAAGATCCCTTGCCTTGAAATAAGTCATATGCCTTATCTCTTACAAGAGATCTGTCCGCTCACTATGAGCGTCGGCGGTTGAAGTTAAGCTTTTTGGGCATAGCACTTTTTTTGTAAGGAGGTACAACCTGACCACCTCTTTTGTGTACCTGACGCGAAAAGATACGTACGGCTTCGATGAGGACGGCAGTGCGGTTGCTCTGTGTCACATCAGCGAGCTGATCCAGTTTTTCTAGTAGGGTAACTGGGCACCTGAAAACAATTAATTTGCTGTTCATGTAGCGATAGTACTTTAAAAATGTTAAAAAATCAAGATTTATTTTACGTCTATGTCAATTATTTTCTGTGAGTTATCGTATAACGTAGCGGTTGTGTAGGGATAGATTTCCTCTTGCTTTTGTGCCATCAAGATGTTATAGTTGTTTGGAGAGGATGTCAAGAGGCGTTTCTCCCATAACAATCGTATTTTTTATGAGTGCAATTCCCAACGTGTTGGCTGGTCGCTATGCATCTGCGGCCATGAAGGATATTTGGTCTGCTCAGGGACGTATCGTGCTTGAGCGTGAATTCTGGATCGCTGTGATGAAGGCGCAAAAGGATCTCGGGCTCGATATTCCTCAGCAAGCTATTGATGATTATGAGTCTGTGAAAGAACAAGTCGATCTCGATGCTATCTTCGAGCGCGAGAGGATCACACGTCATGATGTGAAGGCGCGCATCGAAGAGTTCTGTGATCTTGCTGGGCAAGAGCATATTCACAAGGGGATGACGAGTCGCGACCTTACAGAGAATGTCGAGCAGTTGCAGATTTGGAGCTCCATGCAGATTATTCGCAACAAGGTGGTGGCTACGCTTGATCGTATGGCAAAGCGCGCCACGGAATGGAGTGAGCTCGTGCTCGCTGCGCGCACGCACAATGTGGCGGCTCAGGCGAGTACGATGGGCAAGCGCATCGCGATGTTTGGCGAGGAGCTCTACCACTGGTCTCAGGCATGGCAGAGTGTGATGGATCGCTACCGTGTGCGCGGTCTCAAGGGGGCAGTGGGCACCCAGCTCGATCAGCTCTCCCTCTTTGGACAGAATAAAGCGACGGTGATGGAGCTCGAGGAGCGCATCTGTGCGCATCTGGGTATCAATCAAAAATGGGACAACGTGGGGCAAATCTACCCACGCTCCTTGGACTTTGAGGTGGTGTCTACGCTTGTAGGGCTCTCCTCAGGACCTAGCAGTTTTTGTAAGACATGGCGTCTCATGGTGGGGCATGAGCTTTGTACCGAGGGCTTCTCCAAGGGGCAAACCGGCTCAAGTGCCATGCCTCATAAGATGAATCCTCGCTCCTGTGAGCGCATCAATGGCTTCCATGCCATTCTCAAGGGTCAGCTCAATATGCTCTGCGGTATCATCGGCGATCAGTGGAATGAGGGTGATGTGGGCTGCTCGGTGGTGCGTCGTTGCGCTCTGCCCGATGCCTTCCTCGCGGCAGATGGCTTGTTTGAGACCTTCTTGACGGTGCTCGATCAGATGGATGTCTATCGTCCTGTCGTGCAGACGGAGCTGGATCGCTACTTGCCCTTCCTGATGACGACAACGATTATGATGGCTGCGGTCAAGCGTGGCGTGGGGCGCGAAACGGCGCATGAACTCATCAAAGAGCATGCCGTGGCCGTCTCCAATGACCTGCGCACGGGGCGCATCGCGATGAATGATCTGCTCGATCGACTCGGTGCTGATGCTCGTCTCATGCTCACGCGTGAGGAGATTGGTGCTATCTATGAGGAGAATGCAGGTGATACCGGCATGGCTCTGGAGCAGGTGCAAGCCTTCCAGTCCAAGGTGGATAGCTACGCGGCTGCTCACCCCGATGCCGTGGGCTATATGCCCGGTGCGATTTTATAAAATTTGAGCCTCTTCCCCCCTAGTCCATGCCACAGAATCAAGCCGAGCGCATTTTATTTGAGAATGATGTCTACACGCTGACGAGTTGTCGTGTGGCTCAGGGGGAGGATGAGGCTTTGCTGCTCGATGATGAGCAGCTTCTTATCCGTCGCCCCTCGCGCGCGGGTGATGGCGATGAGTCGACACTCGTCTCTATCCCGCCTGTAGCCGCGCATCTGCCTCAGTATAGGGGAGATCTGCCTATCCTGCGCTCGATGTACGGATTGGCTCTCCATGAGCTGGCGAGTACGCAGAATGAGGCGGGGGAATTCACGGCGGGGGCTCAGTGGGATGGCGTATGGACACGAGATGTGTCTTATGCTATCATCCTCGGCGCCGCTTTTGCCCAGCCTGATGCCTGTCGTCGTAGTCTCGATGCGCGCATTGAGGAGGGATTGATTCTCCAAGATACGGGCACGGGGGGAGGCTGGCCTGTCTCCACGGATCGTGTGATCTGGATTTTAGCGGCGTGGGTGTATGTGCGTGTCTCTGGGGATAAGGATTGGTTGCAGGATCGTATTGAGGTGATGCTGCGCACGATCCATCAGGATGAGGCTGTGTTGCAGCGTCAGCAAGGGCTCTTCCCCGGTGAGACATCTTTCCTCGATTGGCGTGAGCAGAGCTACCCCGACTGGATGACTCCTGCGGATATAGGTGCGAGCTGCGCCTTTGGGACGAATCTACTGCATGCCGCAGCGCGTCGAGTGCTCGCCTCCCTGCTACGTCTACTCGGGAGGGATGAGGAGGCGGCTCGCTTTAAGGCGGATGCCCAGCAGCTCATCGGACTCGTAAAAGATCAATTTTGGAATAGCGCCAAGCGTCTCTATGGGATGATGCGCACGGCTGATGGCGTGCTCGATGATAGACCTGATGCACTGGCGACTTCTCTGGGGGTGCTGCTAGGTCTCTTGGGTGAGCATGCGCAGGAGGCCTTGGCGCATCTACCGCGCTCGCCTTTTGGTACAGCCGTGTTCGGGCCTTCAAAGTGCTCGCAAATCGATAGTTATCATAATCGTAGCGTGTGGCCTTTCGCCGAGAGTTACGCTCTCTTGGCGCACGCCGAGTTGCAGGATCATGAGGGGATGGCCTTCTCGATGGCGAGCTTGCTGCGAGCCGCCATGCTCTTTGGTAGCAATATGGAGAACCTGCATGCCGTCACGGGCGAAGCCCTCGGTACGGTGCAGAACTCGCGCGCTCAGCTCTGGAGCGCGGCAGGGATGCTGGGGATGTTTTATCACGGACTTTTTGGTATACGCTTTGATGGTCACAATATGCTCTTTACTCCGTGCATACCCCAAGCCTACGCGGGAAGCCATTGGCTCATGGGACTGCGTGTGGGCAAGATGGTTATCGATGTGCATATTCAAGGCTATGGATCAGAGATCTGTAGCGCACAGATCAATGGCTGCATGTCAGCTCCCCTGATTGCCTTAGATGGCGAGGGGCGTCTGGTGGTGGAGCTGGTGGTTCAGCCTAGTATGGAGGGTGGTGATGCCGATGAGCAGGAGCTTTTCCCCACTCCCTCTCTGGTGGAGGATTTGGCTGAGCCTCAGTGGGCGGATTCTACAAATGAGGTGCTGCGTTGGCATCCTGTGGAGGGAGCTAGTGCGTATCGTGTCTTTTGTCGAGGCAAGGCGATTGCGCAGACCGCGTCTTGTTATCATACTCTTACCTCGATGCGCTGTGCCGCGCGTTATCGTATTCAGGCGATTCATGAGCAGCGTTTTTCCTGCCTCAATGTACCCTTGGCTCTAGGAGATGAGCCGCTCAAGTGGTGCGCCGTATCGCGCGTCGGACCGCAGGGGCAATATGAGGTGGAGCATGGACAAGCTTGGTTGCACCCTTGTGAGGATACAGCCCAGCTTTACTTTCAGCCTATTGAGCTTCGCGCAGGGACTTATGAGATTAATGTTGAGTACTCCAATGCTTGCTATAGCTTGCGTGATGGCGATGGCTGTGCCTTGCGTGCGCTCTATCTCAATGAGGAGTCTCTCGGTATTGTTTTACTGCCCCAGCAGGGCGAGCAGGGGGATTGGGCGCGATTTTATCTCAATGCAGCGCACATACTGACTCTTGAAGAAGCGCGCAGCTGTGAGTTTTCCTTGCGTTATACGAGTGATTGTGTGAAAACGGGTGAAAATCAAGCACTCGTGCGTGCGTTGCGTGTGAGGAAAATATGTGAAGATTGCTAATCGCAGCTATTCTCGTGTACTTTCTCCTTGTCTTTGGGGAGTGAATTATGCTAGATTTTGATTTGTGAATCATTTACCAACTTTAAACTGGAAGCAGCTGAGCGACCTTCCTGATATGGAAGGCTTCGCTGGAAGCTATGCAGGTACGCATCAGGATGCTCTTATCGTCTGTGGTGGTGCGAATTTCCCCGAAAAACCCCTTTGGGAGGGCGGTCCCAAGATCTGGACAGAAGAGGTGTTTTACATGAGTGATCTTGCGGCTGGCTGGCGCGAGGCAGCCCCTCTCCCCAAGCCCATGGGCTATGGTGCGAGTGCTTCTCTGCCCGAGGGCGTGCTGCTTATCGGCGGGAGTAATGCTGCTGAGGGAGCATTAGCTGATTGCTACTTGCTCAGCTACGCCGACGGCGAGGTGACTTGCACGCCACGCGCGCCCTTGCCTTATCCTCTGACGGGTCATGCTGCTGCCGTCATGGATGGCAAAGTTTATGTCACAGGCGGTAGCCGTGCAGTCGGTGAGCAAGACGCTCAGAGTGATCTACTCATCTATGATCCCAAGACCGATAGCTGGACACAGGGGGATGTGCTCCCTGCGCGCGGCCGTTTTCTCCACCAGACTTGCTGCGTGAATCATACGCTCTACGTGCTAGGTGGCATAGGCCTCAAGTCCTCCGAAGAAGGCGACCGCATGCTGCGCGATATGATCACCGAGGCATGGGCCTACTGTGCTGATCGTGGCTGGCGCCGTCTCAGTGATCTGCCTCATCCCTGTGCGGCTGCACCTACACCTGCACCCGTATTTGAAGGTCGTATCTATCTACTAGGTGGTGACGATGCCTCAGTCACAGGCTATGCTCCGAAGGATCACCCCGGCTTTAACAAGCAGAGCCTCGCCTATGATCTGGCTCATGACCTCTGGCAGGATGCTGGCAGCATTGCCGCGGCACGTGCCGTGCTCCCCTGCGCTCAGTGGCAGGGTCGCGCCGTGATCATCAATGGTGAGCAACGCCCGGGCAAGCGTTCCAATGAGGTGTGGAGCATTCAATGCTAAAAGCTTCTTTCAAGATGTCAATACCACGTCTTTTTGCACTCACGCTCCTGCTCGGCGGAGGACTCTCCCCTCTCATGGGCGAGTCCTTGGAGGTGAGCTGCTCTCCCGCGAGTACGAGCTACAGTATCCCTGATCGCATTGGCTTTGCAGGGATGGCAGCAGGTCTGCAAACGACCTCCGCCGATTTGCGTAGCCCTACGGTGATCTTTGCCGGTGGGGCGAACTTCCCCTACGCACTCCCCAATGCCAAGACGGCCGAGGAGCGCGGAGCGAAGGTCTTCTCGAACCGCGTGGGCGTCATGTACGCACCCGATGTGTGTAGCACCTGTGGCAGCAAGCCCATGTGGTCGGGCAAGTTGCCCTACGCTGTAGGCTACGCCGCCTCGGGAGCAGGCGCGCGCGGTCTCTTCATCGCAGGAGGCTGCGATGCCAAGGAGCATCTCGCCAAGGTCACACGCGTCTGGCTGCTGGATGGCAATGTACGCCATGAGGCACTGCCCGATCTACCACGCCCTGTCGCCTATGCGGCATCTGCCCAGATAGGCAGCAAGCTCTATGTCCTTGGTGGACAGGAGAAACCCGATGACACGACATGCCTTGCTAGCAACTATGTCTTCGACATGGACAATCCCTCAGCAGGATGGACGACACTGCCCGCGATGCCTTCAGGTCGTATGCTGGCTAGTGCTGCTGTTTATAAGGACAAGATCTACGTCATGGGCGGATGCAGCCTGCATGCCGATGCCGCGGGCAAGGCGCAGCGTACTTATCTCAAGGATATGCTTGTCTATGATACGAAGACTGCCAGCTGGCAAACGGGAGCACAGGCACAGCTGCCTGACATGCCCGAGACGCTGGTCGCCATTCCCAGTCCTCTCCCCGTCGTGGACGGACGCGCCTTTATTCTAGGCGGCGATCCTGGAAATTTCTACCGAGCTAGCCTGAAGGGTGAGGCCCCTAGCACACACCCTGGTCAGAGCAAGACGATCTACGTCTATGATTTTGCCAAGAAGAGCTGGAGCAAGCAGGGCGAGACTGCTGTAGGCGTTGTCACCGCACCGACGGTACAATTCCACCGCGTTGCGCCTACGACCCTCATCGTCATCTCGGGAGAAACCCACCCTGGTGTGCGCACACCCATCATCAATACCATCAGCATCACGCCGAAATACTAATCATACAACCTATGCACCCCATTATCCGCAGCATCTTTGATGCCATCGCCGCCGTTGAGCACTACACGCCATGGGCCGCAGGTCTCCTGCTCGTCGTCCTCATCGTCCTTGCCATCAAAAATGGCATCGCCAAGAAAGCACTCCCAGCCTACGACCCCTCCAAAAAGCCTACTAAATGGGCGTGGATCTGCGTGGCCGTCCTCTGGGTCGTCGTCATGCTCAACTACGCTGACCGTGGCCTGCTCTCCATCCTCAACAAGTCCATCACCACCTCCATTATCGATCCGGAGACAGGACAGCCCATCACCAACGAGCAGTTCGGTGTCATCTCTGCTGTCTTCCTCATCGTCTATGCGGCTCTCAGCCCCGTGGGTGGTTATCTTGCTGACCGTTACAGTCGCAAGCTCATCATCTTTGCCTCTTTGATTGTCTGGTCTGTCGTGACCTGGGCGACTGGGATGGCAGAGACTTACCATGAGCTACTCATCGCACGTACCGCGATGGGTATCAGTGAGGCCTTCTACATCCCAGCGGCTCTCGCCCTCATCACCGACTATCACCGAGGCAACACGCGCTCCATGGCGACGGGTCTGCATCAGAGTGGTATCTATGCCGGTCAGGCCTTTGCGGGCTTCGGAGCAGTTGTATCAGGTGAATATGGCTGGCATCTCACCTTTGAGATGTTTGGTTTCGTCGGTGTGATTTACGGTCTCATCGTCATTCTCTTCCTGCGCGATCCTGAGGCCGCCAAGCAAGGTGAAGCTACTGCCATCGCTGATACGAATCAACCCACCGTCGAAGACTCGACGAAGTTCTCCGTCGGTGATGTGTTGAAAAACCTCTTCAGCACCAAGGCGATGTATATACTTCTTGCCGTGTGGACCCTCACAGGCTTTGCCAACTGGTTCATCATGACATGGTATCCACGTCTCCTCCAAGATAGCTTTGATATCTCCGAGGCTGAGGCAGGTCCCATGGCCACACTGCCGATCAATATTGTCAAGTATGTCGCGGTGCTCGTTGCTGCAGCCTTGGCTGACGCGTGGGCACGTAGCAACCCGAATGCACGCGCCATCATCCCTGGCATAGCCTTCTTGATTGCGGGTCCATGCGTTGTGCTCGCCATGCTCCCCGAGTTCGGCGTGCCGATTGCCTTGGGTCTGACTGTCGTCATCGTGCTGGTTTCCACACAAGGTCTTGCTCAGGGGGCGATGGATGCCAACCTCATGCCCATCCTGCGCTCTCAAATCGACGAACGCTTTGCTGCCACTGGCTACGGTATTCTCAACCTCACCTCCGTGGGTGCAGGGGCACTCGTCAGCTGGCTCGGTGGCTGGCTCGAGACTCAGGGTGTCGCCCTCGGTCAGGTGCTTGGCGTCGCAGGTGCCGTCCTCAGCGTCACTGCTCTGCTGCTCTTCTCCCTTAAGATAAGAAAAGCATAAGAGATCGCTATTTGATCGAACAATGATAAAAAAGCGCAGGAGTCTATCTCCTGCGCTTTTTGGCTGCGTCAGATGCTGCGTGCTCGTAGATGATGGACAGTTTCTGTAATACGCTATGAAATACAATTGTCGAGAGAGATTATGGAGGTCTAGATGAAGCACATCTCCCGAGTGATGAGAAAGAAAGAAAAATAGGCTAGATCGCTCATTCGTTATTTTGTGATTGCATTACGACTCGCCTCTCATTATACTAGAGTATCAGCTCAATGATGTTGATTTAAGGTCTTTGGGTTACGCTTAATAATCAAGCTTTTATGCATATCATCCCTTTTATAGTTTTTGCCATTATTCTTTTGTGCTCGGGCTTGATGATATCCAAAGAGAAAGTCCCGCCTCCCCCTAAGCCTGTGCCAACTGATGATCAGCTCATCGCAGCCATGGTCAACGGGAATTATAATGCGGCACTTTTATTCTTTGGCAATGGCATACAAACACTTAAAGTCATTGTGACGGAAGAGTCACGTGCGAATCACACCGCCTATGAATCAGGAATTAGAATCTTGCGCGGGCGCGTCATCGAGTCCATCTATGAGGAATGGGATGGCGTGTTTGTTCGTTGGGCTGAAAAGCGCAGTCTGGTAGATGACGTAGCCACTAATGAGTTTTATTATTGTTTCGTCGATGCGGGCACTCAGCATATCGAAAGCATCAATGAGTTGGACTTTGATAGCCTAGGCGAGATGGCTGTTGCTCCTATTAGAATGAGCCATGATAAGGCTTACCTCCAAAAAAGGCGTGAGGTGAATCAATATCTCGCCTATATGAAAGAGCAGGAAGCGCTGCTCGCGGCTATGTGATCAATCGCTGATCAAGAACGCAATGAGCGCGTCTAGCGCGTGTGATACGATGCGATCACGCCAGACGAGACGCTCAAGCCCCTCTCGTGTGATGGTCGAGACCCAGCTCCTGCCTGCGCGCGAATGCAGCGCGAGGCAGGCCTGCCCGACAGGGGCGAGACCGGGCTCGCTGGTGGGACCCGCATTGCCTGTGATGCCGAGGGCATAATGTGCCGAGCTCCTCGCTAGTGCGCCACGCGCCATAGCGAGGGCGATAGGCTCGCTGACAAGCCCCTCTCGGCTGATGATCTCGGCGGGAATGCCGAGATCGCGCTGCTTTGCCTCAGCACTGTAGCTTACCCAGCCATCGCGGAAGACAGCTGAGCTGCCTGCGATGCTCGTGAGGCACGCGGCGATGAGTCCACCTGTGCAGCTCTCGGCGAGCGTCACACGCTGGCCGCGCTGCTGGAGGAGCTCGACGAGCCGCTGGGCTCGATTGAGGTGATGAGGGTGCATGCTAGGGGGCAATCGGAGATTAATCTGGGATCTGGATGCTGACGACAGCAAAGGCGGCCATGCCCTCGCGGCGACCGAGAGCACCGAGCTTTTCATTGGTCGTGGCCTTGATGCCCACGCGCTTGGTGGCTATGCCGAGCAGGGGCGCGAGGCTGTTTTTCATCGCCTCGAGGTGGGGGAGGATACGAGGTGCCTCCGCGATGAGAGCACAGTCGACATTATTGATGCGCCCTCCCTGCTCGCGTAGGAGGCTCATCGCCTTTTCGACGATGCGCAGCGAGCAGATGTTTTTGCAAGACTCATCCCCTGGGGGGAACCAGTAGCCAATATCGGGCTCTCCGAGAGCACCGAGGATGGCATCGGCGAGGGCGTGGCAGAGCACATCCGCGTCGCTGTGTCCGTCTAGGCCTGCGGTGGGATGGATCTCGACGCCACCGAGGATGAGGGGGCGGGGAGTCTCGGAGAATCGATGGATATCATAGCCGAGTCCTGTTAAAGTAATAGTAAATGACATGGTGAGTGATTTTTGTTAATTAGTGAGCGTCTAGCCAGTTGTGAGCAGCGCGCGCCTCGACGAGCAGCGGCACATCATGCGGCAGCGGCATCGCCTCGCGCATCGCGCGGATGATCAGAGGAGTGAGCTCCTCCTCCTCAGAGCGGTGGAGATCAATGAGCAGCTCATCATGAATCTGCATGATGAGACGGCTGCGGCGCCCCTTCAGCGTCTCTGCGACGCGCAGCATGGCGAGCTTGATCATATCGGCCGCACTCCCTTGGATGGGAGTGTTGATGGCATTGCGCTCGGCGGCTCCGCGGAGGTTAAAATTCGAGCTCTGGAGGTCGGGCAGGTAGCGGCGGCGGCCACAGAGCGTCTCTGCGTAGCCAAGCTGGCGCGCCTCGATAATGAGCTTGTCCATATAGCTCTGCACACCGGGGAATTGGGCAAAGTAGTTGTCGATGAGCGAGGCGGCCTGAGCGCGCGTACAGTCGAGCCGCTGGCTGAGCCCAAAGGCGGAGATCCCGTAGATGATGCCAAAGTTCACCGTCTTGGAGGCACGGCGCATGTCGCTAGTCACCGCCTCGACAGGGCAGCCAAAGAGACGCGCGGCGGTCTCGGTGTGGATGTCGCGCCCCTCGCAAAAGGCCGCAATCATCGAGGGATCGCCCGAGAGCGCGGCCATGAGGCGCAGCTCCACCTGCGAGTAGTCGGCGGAGAGGATGAGATGCTCGTCATCGCGCGGCACGAAGGCGCGGCGGATGAGCTTGCCCTCCTCAGAGCGCACAGGGATGTTTTGCAGATTCGGATTCTGACAGGCGAGGCGTCCCGTGCTGGTCACCATCTGCATGAGGCTGGCATGGATGCGTCCATCTGCTTGAGAGATGTAGCGAGGGAGCGCGTCGAGGTAGGTGCCCTTGAGCTTGTTGAGCTCGCGGTAGTGGAGGATGTCGGCGACGAGCGGGGAGATGGGGATGAGCTTGCGCAGCGTTTCCTCATCGGTGACGTATTGACCGGTGCGCGTTTTCTTGGGCTTGTCGACGAGCTTGAGCTCACCGAAGAGCAGCTCTCCGAGTTGCTTGGGGGAGTTCAGATTAATCTCGCGACCTATTTGTCTGTCGAGGCTCTCTTTGAGGGCGGCGAGTTGGGCAGCGAGCTGCTCCGAGCTCTCGGCGAGGAGCTGAGGCTCGACGCGCATCCCCTCCATCTCCAGCTCTGCGAGGACGGCGAGGAGGGGGAACTCGATGCTCTCCATGAGATTGAGCAGCCCCTGATCTTGGAGTTGAATGTATAGGAGTCTCGCGAGCTGGAGGCTGATGTCGGCATCCTCGGCCGCGTAATTCGCCATGACATCCACGGGGACGGCAGCGGTGTCCATGGCCTTGCCCGCGATAGATTCAAGCGAGATGGGTTTGTAGGAGAGCAGCTGCTGAGCCATCTCGTCCATGCTATGGCGCAGGTCGGGATAGAGCGCGCTATGCGCGAGCATGGCGTCAAAGAAGGGACCGTGCAGCTCCACTCCCGCGTGGCGCAGCACCTGATAGTCGAATTTCAGATTCACCCCGCACTTCGTTGCCGAGGAGAGAAAGACCTTTTTAAAAGGCTCTAGATCTTGCGCTTCCTTGATGGGGACATAGTAGGCCTCTCCCGCCTTGAGGCAGAAGGATACGCCCAAGAGCTTGTCCGTGAGAGGATCAAGTCCTGTCGTCTCCGTGTCGAATGCCCAGTGATCGGCTCGCAGGAGGCGTGCCGCGAGCTCGTCGCGCGCCGAGGCCTCGCTGACGAGCTGGTAGTCATGGGCGACTTGCTGGATGTCGGCAAGGGGGCTCTCCTCAAAGAGAGTCATCTGCCCTGTGGGGGCGGCAGGTGTGGCAGGCGTGGCAGGAGCGGGGGTAGGGGAGGGGGATGATTCCTTGGAGCTAAAGCGCTTCACCAGTCCCTTGAATTCGAACTGCTCAAAGCAGGCACGCAGAGCCTCTCTATCATAGCCGCGCCAGAGACAGTCCTCCAGCGCGAGGTCGAACTCGACATCGCGGCGTATGGTGGCGAGCTGGTAGGAGAGGCGGAGATTGTCGGCACCGAGCTCTATTTTTTCGCGTAATTTTCCTTTGATCTCGCTGGTGCGCGCGAGGAGATTCTCCACGCTGCCGAATTGCGCAATGAGCTTTTTGGCTGTCACTGCTCCTACGCCAGCGACGCCGGGGATATTATCGGAGGCATCGCCCATGAGGGCGAGGATGTCAATGATCTGCATGGGGGACTCAATGCCCCATTCATCGAGAAAATCCTCTTGGCGCACGAGCTCAAAATCCGCGCCCTTGCGCCCGGGCTTCCAGAAGGAGCAGAGAGGTGAGAGCAGCTGCCCGAGGTCCTTGTCCAGCGAGACCATATAGGAGCGCATCTCCGCCTCATCCGCGCGGCGCGTCAGCGTCCCGATGAGGTCATCGGCCTCGTAGCCCGCGATGCGCACGACGGGGATATTCATTTTCTCAAAGAGCTCAATCGCGTAGGGGATGGAGTCGCGCAGCTCCTGCGGCATGGCCTGGCGATTCGCCTTGTAGAGCTCATAGCGCTCATGGCGGAAGGTGGGACCTGAGGCATCGAGGCAGGCCACGAGATGCGTCGGCTCGACCTTATCAATGAGCGAGAGCACCGTATTGGCGAGGCCAAAGATGGCAGAGGTATTGAGCCCATCGGAGCGCCGCATCGGGGAGGTGATAAAGGCATAGAAGGCTCGGTAGATGAGAGCCATACCATCGAGGATGTAGAGTGATTGGTCCGACATGCTCCTGCATCTTACCACAGCGGGAGGGGGATGCAAGCTCTTTCCCCCGTCATGGCAAGTCAATTCCAGAAGTCGTGCAGCAGTCATGCTGCCGTCACGCAACAAGCAAGGCTTTGCTACGGAGCTTGACAGAGGGCGATGGATTCGTTAGTATCGTACTGCACACGGTGTGCCACTATATTTATGAAAGCAGTACTTTTGTTTCCAGGACAGGGTGCCCAGAAGGTGGGCATGGGCAAGGACCTCTATGAAGCCTATCCTCAGGCTCGCGAGATGATGGAGAAGGCGGATGCCTCTCTGGGCTATTCTCTCACAGAGATCATGTTTGAAGGCCCCAATGAGGAGCTCACACGCACGTGCAATTGCCAGCCAGCACTCTACCTCCATGGGCTCGCCCTGCTTGAGGTGCTCAAGAGCATGGTTGACATCGAGCCTGTTGCGGCTGCTGGTCTCTCGCTGGGTGAGTTCACCGCGCATGCAGCGGTAGGCACCTTTAGCATGGAGGAAGGACTCGCCCTTGTGCAGAAGCGCGGCGCCTATATGGAAGAATCTTGCCAAGCCGCCCCCAGCACCATGGCCGCGATGATAGGCGGCAGTGATGAGGCCGTCGCCGCTCTCGCCGCCGAATGTGACATTGATGTTGCGAATTTCAATTGCCCCGGTCAGACCGTCGTCTCAGGCTCGCTCGAAGGCGTCGATAAGGCCGTCGCAGGCGCACGCCCCGCGGGTATCAAGCTCGCCAAGAAGCTCAACGTCGCGGGTGCCTACCACAGCCGCTTCATGCGCGATGCCCAAGAAAAGCTCATCACCGAGCTCGCCAACGTCGCCATGGACATGCCCCCCGTCCCCGTGTACTGCAACTACGAGGCACGCCCCGTCACCAGCACGGATGACATCCGCGCGATGCTCGGTGCACAGGTCTGCGGCTCGGTGCGCTGGTCGGCGAGTATGAAGGATCTCACCGATAAGGGCGAGCGTCTCTTTATCGAGCTGGGCCCCGGTGCCAGCCTCGCTGGCATGATGGGACGCATCTGCAAAGAAGCCACCGTCATCTCCATCGAAGACGTTCCCAGCCTCCTCGCCGCTGTGGAGAAAATCAAGCAGCTCGGCTAAGCTCAACGCTGAGTTTGCTTTGAAATAAAAAAGCATTTTCGCGCACACCTTGGGGGAAATCTCGTATTCTCCCAAGGTATGCGCTTTTTGGGGAGAGCGCGCGAGGCGCGATTCCTGACATTTCAGAGGATTGTACTTGATCTTAAATTGTTCATTCTGTATAATTCGCCCCGCTCATGGAAGACAAATCTACGACCCCTACTTTTCGGAATCTCAAACATCGCGATGGACTCGGTGAGGGCGCACACCTGCTTCTCATTATTGTCTTATCAATGCTCGCCCTCTTTGGCGTCCAGTATGCGCGTGACATCGTCTTGCCCATCATCGTCGCAAGCTTCCTCGCCATCATCAGCTACTCCATCACCGACTTTCTGCGCCGCTACCTGCGCTTCCCCCATTGGCTCGCCGTGATGTTCACCGTCCTCGTGGATGTGGGTGTGATCTTTGGCATCATTAGTCTGATTAATTTCCTCGCCGCTGATCTCAAAGAGAGCATCCAAGGCGATCTCGCCGTACGCTTCGCTGAAAAATACACTGAGATCATGCTCTGGCTGGAGAAATTCGACCTCGCCGACCAAGCGCGAGCCCTCGTCAAGTCACCTCAAGACATCTTCAACCCCCAGCAGGTGCTCGAGCTCATCCAGACGCTGACCAGCAAGGTGCTCTCGCTCATGTCCATCACCGCCATTGTGCTCATTCTCATGACCTTCTTCCTCGGTGAAGCCCCCCTCTTCAAGCGCAATATGGAAAAGCTCACGAGCTCCGACACGGGCAAGGATCAGGTTCTACGCGCCCTGCTCGGTATACAGCGCTACCTCTTTATCAAGACGCTCAGCAGCCTCTGCACGGGCATGCTCGCATGGGGTCTCTGCATCATGATGGATGTGCCCTTCGCCTTCCTCTGGGGCGTGCTCGCCTATGTGCTCAACTACATCCCCACCTTCGGCTCTATCGTCGCCGCCATCCCCCCTATCTTGCTGGCATGGCTGATGAACTCATGGGGCGATGGCTTTATCGTCATGGCAGGCTATGTCGCGATCAATTTCCTCATCGGCAACGGCATTGAGCCGCTCTTCCTCGGCAAGCAATTCGGCATTGCCACCACGGTCGTCCTCCTCTCGGTCATTCTCTGGGGCTGGGTGCTAGGGCCTGTAGGCATGCTGCTCGCCGTCCCCATTACCGTGCTCATCAAGCTCGCCTTTGAGAACTCGAAAGACCTCTCGTGGATGGCCACCATGATCTCCGATGAGCATGAGAGCCAGCTGCCTATCCCTAAGTCCAAATCCTGACCTTCGCCCCCCCCTTTTCAGATCATATCTCATATGCCTCACTCATTCCAATACGTCAACGGATCACTGCAATGTGAACAAGTAGAGCTCAGCGACCTCGCCGAAGCTGTAGGAACTCCCGTCTTTGTCTATAGCAAAAAGACCATCTTGGACGACCTCGCCGAGTTTCGCCGCGTGCTTGCGCCCCTTGATACGCTCATCGTCTACGCGGTCAAGGCCTGCTCGAACAAGGCTATTTTAAATCTCTTTGCCAAGCAAGGCATAGGCTACGACGTCGTCTCTGGCGGCGAGCTCTGGCGCGCCATCAATGCAGGTGGCAATCCCAAGCTCTGCACCTACGCCGGCGTCGGCAAGACCGAGCCTGAGATACGCTACGCCATCGAGCAAGAAATCTACTGCTTCAACTGCGAATCCCTCGAAGAGCTCCGCGAGATCAACCGCATCGCCGCTGACATGGGAGTCAAAGCCCCCATCGCCATCCGCGTCAATCCCCACGTCGACGCACGCACGCACAAATACATCACCACAGGGACCAAGGAGAGCAAATTCGGCATCGACATCACCAGCATAGAAGAGGCCTACGCCACCGTTGCGCGCGAGCTACCCCACCTCCAGATCAAGGGGCTGCAGATGCACATTGGATCTCAGCTCACCGATGTCGCTCCCTTTGTCGAGGCTATTGAAAAGGCCGCTCCCATCGTGCGCCAGTTCAAGGAGCTCTACGGCATCGAGTTCTTCTCCATCGGAGGAGGAGTCGGTATCGTCTACGAAGGTGCTCTCGCCTCGGGTCAGCCCGAGTGGTGGGCAGCCCACCCCGATCACATCACGCTCCAGAGCTACGCCGACGCCATCATTCCTCTCCTGCAAGATCTGGGAGTTAAGATCGTCATCGAGCCCGGCCGCCGCCTCGTAGGCAATGCCTGCGCTATGGTCACGCGCTGCCTCTATGAGAAGCAAGGTGCCCCCCGCTTTGACGAGAAGACACAGAGCTTCATCCCTGCCAAGCTCTTCAAGATGATTGACGCGGGTATGAATGACCTCATACGCCCCGCCCTCTATCAGGGACATCATGAATTCTGCCCCGTCAAGGAGAATCACGGTGAGCCCGTCATCGCAGACCTCGTCGGCCCTATCTGCGAATCGGGCGACTTCCAAGCCACCGATCGCCTCGTCGCCGACGTAAAGCCCGGTGAGCTACTCGCAGGCATGAGTGCGGGTGCGTACGGCTTCACGATGTCTTCGACCTACAACTCACGCCCCCTCGCGGCTGAAGTTCTCGTCGATGGCGATCAGTGGCACATCATCCGCCGTCGCCAGACTCTCGAAGAAATCATCACAGGCGAAAGCATCCCCGAGGGGATCTAATCCGCAACATCTCAAAACACAAGCAGGATCTCATCGCGATGAGATCCTGCTTTGTTATTATTTTCTGCTACGCGTGATTTGACGCGTGATAAGTTTTTATTTCTCTTCCTTGACAATATAAATGGGGCGCGCCTTGGCCTCCAAATACAGCTTGGCGAGATACTGCCCGAGAATGCCCACCGTGAGCAGCTGGCAACCACCGAGAAAGCCTATAATACACACCAGCGAGGGATAGCCGCTCACGTCATTATCCCACATCAAGGTACTAAAGACCATGATGCAGATGTAGAGAAAACTCAGCGTGCAGACGACAAAGCCCAGCAGGGAAGCAAGCTGCAAGGGGGCAGTAGAGAAGGATAAGGCACCCTCGACAGAATACTTGAAGAGCCCCCAGAAGGACCACGATGTATCACCGGCGGCACGCTGGACATTCTGATAGGGCAGCCACTTTGTCTTAAACCCGACAAAGCTAAAAATCCCCTTGGAGAAGCGATTGTACTCAGGCATCGCGATGATGGCATTGAGCATCTGACGCGTCATGAGGCGAAAATCGCGCGCGCCGTCGACGATGGGGATTGTCGATATTTTGTTAATAATATAATAAAAAGAGCGTGCAAAGAGCGAGCGAATGTAGGGCTCGCCCTCGCGTGTCGTACGACGAGCAGCGACACAGTCATAGCCTTCTCTCCGAATACCATGGAGCATATCCACGAGCATCTCAACAGGATCTTGGAGATCCACGTCCATGATGGCGATGTAGTCGCCCGTGCACTTTTTGAAGCCCGCGAGCATCGCGGGCTCTTTGCCAAAATTGCGAGAAAAAGAAAGATAGCGCACACGCTCATCCTGATCTGCTACGGCTCGTATCGCCTCCATCGTCTTGTCACGCGAACCATCATCGACAAAAACGACCTCAAAGCGTGCACTAGCGCGCATCGTTACAGCTATCTCACAAAAAGCCATGTAAAACAAAGGTACCGTAGGTTCTTCATTATAACAGGGTACAACAAGAGAGATAAGAGGTAAGTTAGCTGTATTCATGCGAAAAATAATATCATAATTAAAATAGAAATGTCAACCGATATTAAAGGTATTGATGTGTATCACATCTCAATAGTACGCAACTTAGCTTGAGTGCAAACCATGGAGTAGTGAGCTTTTCTCAAGAGCCTTGCTCCATTGGATGCTCTCGCTGCAGGCTATCGTTTTGATACGCTCGATGAAGAGTTCTTTCCTCGGTATGGGGTCTTCTAGGGAGTACTCGCCGTGCATTTCTTTGTAGAGGAGGCACTCGATCTTGAGCATTTCGAGCGAGCTTCTGTAGCGCAGCCAGCTATCTTTGAGATTAAAGATAGCGATGATGCCCACGCAGATGATGCTGAGAGAGGAGAGGAGTGTGACGTAGAATCTCGATGAGTCGCTCGATATAAAGCTATTGGCGACGGGGATGAGCGCGACTGATACCAAGGAGATCACGGCAAGGATATAGTAGAGAACCTTGTTGAGCCTTGCGCGTCGCTAGTACCAATGCAGTAGGTTGGCGATGAACATTTTGAGATGCTCATCGTCCATCGTGCCTTGGAGATATTTTATATAGCGATCTTGCGTCACAGGGGAGTTTTCGAGGACTGTAGACGACTTCTAAATTCTCGTCATTCTAAATAAGGGGACGTCGAAAATCGCTTCACGAGGCATCTTTTGAGTGCCTTTTGGCTGGATTATCCCGTCGCCTCTCCCCACGAGGTGGCGTGGGGGGCTCTGGTCTCAAAATATCCCCTCGCGAGAAATTAGTCCCCTGTAGTCATGTTATTCGAGGAGGAGCAAGGGCAGCATAGTCTCGGTAGGGGGGGGCTCTAGAGAAAGAGCTGGTCTACCGCTTGCATCGTGTTGCTCTTGTAGAATTGCTTGGCGCGGAGGGCTTCTCGTAGCTCGTGGAGGGTCTTGAGCGATGCGATCATGGCATCGGCGCGCTTCGGGTGCTGCGTGTAGTAGGCGGCGAGCGCGGGGTCGCCGCCGTTGAAGATGAGAGCTATCTCCCCATAGCTGCTGAGATGGGCGTAGAGCTGCTGTGCTGCTGCCTCTGCCGTGGGTGCATCTGTGATGCTCTGATAGGCGGTGAGCACGGCGTGCAGGGACTTCTCAATCCGAGTGCTGCGCGCGTGGAGCTCCAGCTGGGAACTTTCGACGGGCTGACCCTTCTTGTCTACCTTCGCCTTGGGGTAGTTGAAGACTTGTGTCCAAGGAAAACTCTCGGCGGCAAAGATCTTGCGCAGCTCGGGAAGCGCCACGACGTTGCGCTTGATGAAGAGCGAGATATGCACGTCCTCGATGCGGTAGCGGTGGAGGGTGTCGCTGAGGCACTGGCGCAGGAGGTAGTAGACGCGCGCGGGGTAGGGCTCTTCGTGGGCGACGCGGTATTTCAGATTGGCAATGTAGCTGGCGGGCGCGCCGAGCTGGGCGGCGAGGGTGGCGCATTCTGCCCACTGCTTTTGGCTGAGGCGGGGCGTCTTGTTTTCCTGCTGCATCAGACGCTGGATGAGCTGACTGTACTTGATCGCGTCAGCCTGCTGGTCACGCTGCGCAGGGCTGAGCGTGGCGATCTCTTCCTCGCTGGGAGCGAGGGCTATGCCGAGCGCACGCGCCTCTTGCTGCTCGCTGCTGTAGCGGATGTGTGTCGACTTGAGCGGGGGGAGGCCCGCCTCGGCGGAGGGCTTCACCTCGGGCGCTGCCGCTAGAGGTGAAGCTTGTGCAAGGAGAATGAGTGGTAATACAAAGGATGATTGCGTCATCCCGAAAGAATATCACGAAAACTCACCCATGTAAAACTTGTTTTTACCACGGCGGATGATGATGACAGAGCCTTCTATAGCCTGAGCCGCGGTGATCATGTACTGAGGGTCTTTGATCTGCTCGCCGTTGACGGAGATCGCGCCCTGATTGATGAACTCGCGCGCCTCGCGCTTCGACTTGCAGATGCCATTGTTGACAAGCGTGTCCAAGAGCGTCGCCTCGACGAGGGAGAATTGGGGCATGTTCTTCATCCCCGTCTTGATGTCGGCGAGGGCGAGGCTGCGATAATCGCCCGCGAAGAGCTTCGCGCTGATTTCTACCGCGTTGTCGTATTCTTCTGCACCGTGGAGGTCGCTGATGATCTCGCGAGCCAGTGCCTTCTGCGCGACGCGACGCTCGGGGGCGCTCAGGTGCTCCGCCTCGATTTGCGTGATCTCATCGGGCGTGAGGAAGGTGAGCTTCTTGAGGTAAGAGATGACCTCGCTGTCTTCCGCATTGAGAAGGAATTGATAGAGCTCGTAGGATGAGGTGCGATTCTTGTCGAGCCAGAGGGCATTGCCCTCGCTCTTGCCGAATTTGTTGCCCTGCGAGTCGGTGATGAGCGGCATGGTGAATCCATAGACACTCTCGCCTGTGGTCTTGCGGATGAGCTCGATGCCTGTCGTGATATTGCCCCACTGATCGCTGCCCGCGACTTGGAGGTCCACGCCGCGATTCTCATGCAGGTACTTGAAGTCGATGGCTTGGATGAGCATGTAGGAGAACTCAGCATAGGAGATGCCTGTCTCCATCTGACGGCGCACATGATCCTTGCCCATCATGTAGCCGACGTTTATGTACTTCCCGTAGTCGCGGAAGTAGTCGATGACGTTGAGCTTGTTGATCCAGTCGTAGTTGTTGACAACTTCAAAGTTGAAGAGGCGCTCGACTTGGGCCTTGAGGGCTTCATAGTTCTTAAAGACGACTTCGCGCTGCTGGAGCTCGCGCTCGGTCGTGCCACGTGGGTCACCGATGAGTCCTGTTGCGAGGCCGACGAGTAGGAGAGGGGTGTGTCCTGCGGCCTTGAGGCGGCGAGTGATGAGGAAGCTTGAATAATGACCGAGATGAAGGCTGTCAGCGGTGGGGTCGGTACCAATATAAAAGGTGAGACCACCGGCGTTGAGTTTCTCTATGAGATCGGGACTGGAGGTTTGATTCACGAGTCCTCGCCATTCGAGTTCTTCATATAGTGTCATAATGATGGATGAGGATTTTCCTATCACTTCATGTGATAGAGGGAGGGAAGGTAGCAGTTTTTCAGGCTTTAGTCAAGAGTGAAGAGGGTATAACCATGCTCTCATGCGATAATGATGCTTGCAGTCCCGTCCAGAAGCTGCTATGATGCGCCCCAGATATGGCAAACACATCCCTCAGTCCAGATCTTATCGATCTCGTACAAAAACTCGCCGAAGGATTCGCACAAAATCAGCAAATCGTTGCTGCCAAGGCGCGCATCGGCCTTTTCTATCAGAACTCCGAAGCTACCGACCTCTTTCGCCGCGTGAATGAATATGGTGAAAAGCTGCGTGAAAAGCATATGGCTGGTATGGAGCCTACGGCAGATGAGATTTCCCAATTCGATGGCATGCGTCAAAATGTGATCATGAATCCTCTCTGCGCAGGCTTCCTCGAGTCCCGTCAATTGCTCGATGAGCTGCTCTCGACGGTGAATCAGTACCTCTGCCTTTCCATCGACCTCGGACGCAGTCCAAGCGATGAAGAGGTCGCTCAGGCCATGCAGCAGCAGTCATCCTGTGGCTGCGGTGGCGATTGCTCTCAAGAGAGCTGCGCATGCTCGGATGAAGAAGGACAGGGATGTGGCTGTAGCCACTAAGTCTTTTCTTCACAGTAATTCTTATTAAGAATCAAGGGGTATCTTCTTTGCGAAGATGCCCCTTTTGATGTGCGAGTCCTGCGTAGCTGTTTTTCAACATAAGAGCCTAACAATCTGTCTCTCTCTGCATGACTGACATCACACTCATGCAGAGACTGCTGCGCCACCAATGGTTTTTGGGTATCATATCCATCACGGAGATCATCCTCGGATTCATCTTGTTGACTATCCCCTATATTCTCGGAGTGAGTGTGATTATACTGGGGGGGATTGCGCTCTTGATCATGGGTGTACTGCGCCTTATCTCGCTGATTCGCTGTCGATGTGATCTTATTTGGAATGCTCTGTGTGCTCTCGCCTATCTATCGATTGGGGCGGTCATGCTGCTCTCGCCTCTCGATCTTCTGGAGATCGTGACACTCACTGTAGCAGGGATTTTGGTCTGCATGGGTGCGATACGTCTCCTGCTTGCTATTGTATCACGCCAGCAGAGTTATCTGGTCTGGCGACTTCTCAATGCGCTGGTGAGTTTTACTCTGGGTATCTTGGTGTGCGCGACTTGGCCGAGCTCTTCTCAGTGGTTTATTGGCGTGATGGTCGCCATCGAGATGATTTTCTCGGGCTGGACCTTGCTATTCTTGAGTATTACGCCTAGTGAGGTGGAGTCTATCGACGAGGCGTTGGGGTAATTGAGGGGTTTATATTTTCGAGTCTAGACAACTACAGCCCATCTCGCGAGATGGGCTGTGTATGAGGGATGAGGGGGGGGGAGCACCTTTGCTCTCGGGAGCGTGATGTTTTAATAGACATCGCGCTGATAGCGCTTCTCTGCCTTCATCGCCGCTAGGTAGGCCTTGGCTTGCTCGGGGCTGCGCTCGCCGTATTTCTCGATGAGGCTGAGCAGTGCTTTCTCAACATCCTTGGCCATGCGCTGCGCATCACCGCAGACGTAGAATGCGGCTCCCTGCTCAAGCCATTGCCAGAGCTGCTCGGCATTCTGCTCCATGAGATGTTGCACGTAGATTTTGTACTCCTGATCGCGACTCCAAGCAACGCTGTACTTGAGCAGCCCTTGCTCGACGAGCTCTTGGATCTCGTCTTCGTAGCAGCCGTCAGTTGCGGCGTAGGGGTTGCCAAAGAAGAGCCACATAGGTCCTGCTGCTTGATCGGCGACACGCTGCTGCCAGAAGGCGCGGAAGGGGGCGATACCTGTACCTGGTCCCACCATGATGATGGGGGTTGATCCGTCGGCTGGGAGGCGGAAGTTCTTGTTGCTATGCACAAAGCAGCGAGCGAGATCGCCTTCTTTGACGCGATCACCCATGTAGGTCGAGCAGACTCCTCCGCGTAGGCGACCATCGGTGGTGAAGCGCACAGCTCCCACGCAGAGAGATACCTGACCCGCGACGGCATCGGGGCTGCTGGCGATGGAGTAGAGGCGGGGTGCTATCTTGCCGAGGATGGAGACGAAGCTGGCCGCATCGGGGAAGCATGCCTTCATCTCGGGATTGCTGGCGAGGTCGAGGAAGTCGCGCCCCCAGGTGAAGTTGCTGAGCTCTTCTCTGCTCGCGAGGATGGCTGAGAGGGCATCACTCTGGGCGATGGCATTCCACTTGGTGAGGTTACCTTTCTTCAGATTGGTAATATCATAGGAATTGATGAGCGCGTCGCGCAGGGCGCATTCGCAGCCATCGGGTGTGGGGACTACAGCAGAGGCATCGAGATTGAGGGCGTCGATGAGAGCGTCAACGAGCTTCTCATCATTGCGAGGAATGACCCCGAGGGCATCCCCAGTCACATAGCTGAGCCCTGAGCCTTCAAGGCTAAAATCGATGTGAAAGCTTTCTTTCGCGCTGCCTTCCTTGGTTAAAGGACGTAGTCCTAGGACGGGTGCGAGGTAGGGATTTTTTATATTGAAAGGTGAATTTGATGACATAGGTTGATAATATGAAGATTTGTACCGTGGGCGGGCAGTAGGAAAGTGAGAAGCTAGCCCCCTTCTCTGGGCAGGAACCGTAGGAGGAGAGAGCTAGCTTTGTAAAAAGGGGGATTTATTAGAGGCGGATGGCGGCGGAGCTCCATGTAAGACCTGCTCCAAAGGCGACGAGGATGACGATCTCGCCCTTCTTCGCACGTCCTGAGCGCAGAGCCTCGTCAAAGGCGATGGCGACGGCTGCACCGGAGGTGTTGCCATACTTTTGGAGGTTTACAAAGACCTTTTCAGGAGCGATGGAGAGACGCTGTGCCACGGCATTGATGATGCGTAGATTCGCCTGATGGGGGATGACGAGGGCGACATCGTCGCCGGAGATCCCTGTGCGTGCCATGAGGGAGAGGGCGGAGTCTTTCATATGATGCACCGCGTGGCGGAATACCTCATTGCCGCGCATCGCGAGTGTGAAGAGCTTTTCATGGATGTTCTCCTCTGTCGTAGGTAGAGCCGTACCACCACCAGGCACGCGGAGTAGATCGGTGAGTGTGCCGTCAGCACCGATGTCTGTCGCGAGAATGCCGCTGGCATCTTCCCCCTCTTCCCCTACTTGGAGGATGGCAGCCCCAGAGCCATCGCCGAAGAGTACGCAGGTGTTGCGATCCTCCCAGTTGACAATGTGGCTGAGCTTCTCACTGGCAATAACAAGGGCGGTCTTTGCCTGACCGCAGCCGATGAATTGGACGGCGGTCTTGAGCGCGTAGAGAAAGCCTGAGCAGGCCGCTGAGATGTCAAAGGCTGCTGCATTCTTCGCTCCTATATTGGCCTGCACATAGCAAGCGGTGGAGGGGGTGAAGGTATCGGGGGTCACCGTTGCAAGAATAATGAGGTCAATGTCCTCGGGGGCGATGTTGGCATTTTCCATCGCGCGGAGCGCGGCTTGAGTCGCCATGTCACTCGTCTTCTCATCGGGGGCTGCGATACGACGCTCCTCAATGCCTGTGCGTTCAACGATCCATTCATTGGAGGTTGCGACCATCTTCTCGAGATCTGAATTTGTTAGACGGCGCTCAGGGACGTAAGATCCAGTGCCTATAACAGTTACAGGGAGGCGCTTGAAGGATTGCATAGGATGATTGCTCATTATTCTGTATTGTGGGTGATTTGACGGGTAGTGAGGAGACCCTCAGGTTTTGCCAGATTGTATCAGAGAATACAAGCAATAGCGAGCCCAAAAATGATGCCATTCGCACGTATCATGCATCAGCGAGTGGAAGTGGGGTCGTGATTCTTCTGCTCTATTGAGTGCAATGTATATTCTCTAGATATTGCTGCGATGGTTGATATATAATTTGGGTGAGCTATTTTGATGGATTGTGAGTGAGCCCTCAGGGGGAGGGGTAGTCGGGTGAAAGCGTCGCTGCCAAGGAGTTGCTTGTAAGGGTATTGATTTAAGGCTTTGTAGCCTTATGATTGTGAGAGTTTATTCGTTGATGTCATCGATGAGCTGGCGCAAGCGCGCGTAGTCGCCGAGATTGAAGCGAAAGCGGAGGCGTGGGACATCGGCAAGAGCTGCTTGGTGATCCTTACAGCATCCATCTAGCTGCACGAGGTCGCCTTTTGGTATGATGTCGGCGTATTCGAGACGCATGCGCTCAAGGTGGCTCTCACTGATCTTTGACTTGATACGTATGGTGACAACATCGCCATCAAAGTAGTAGGAGTGGAAGCGACTGTAGAAATGATTGATATGCTCTAGGGCATCTTCTGCGCTCTTGGTGATGTAGATGAGCTCGATGTCCTCCGGCGAAATGAGCTGGGCGTCCAAGAGCTCCTTTTTCACAAAGCTATACCAGCGACTCCAAAAGTACTCGCCCGCAGGATCAATGAGCACAATGGGGAAGATTGTTGATTTTCCCGTCTGCATGAGCGTGATCGTTTCATAAATCTCATCCATCGTGCCAAAGCCCCCAGGGAAGGCGACGAGTGCATCGGCCTGCTTGACGAGGTGAAGCTTGCGGGTGAAGAAGTAGTAGAAATCCATCATCTTTTTGCTGCCTGCAATAGCTGCATTGGGATGCTGCTCAAAGGGGAGCGTTATGTTGAGACCAAAAGACATGTCGGGTAGCGCCCCCTCATTGCAGGCTTGCATGATGCCAGGTCCCCCGCCCGTGATGATCATGTAGCCCGCCTCGGAGGAGAGACGCGCAAAGTCATGGGCGATTTCGTAGCTGGGGGTTCCTTTCTCAATGCGTGCTGAGCCAAAGCAGGTGATCTTGCGCTTTTGCTCATAGGGGAGAAACAGCTGCTCGGCTTGGAGCATTTCTTTGAAGGCGCAGCTCATCTGGCGCAAGTCGTGCTCGTTGATATTACTGCGTGCAGTCTCCATGATCGTGGTAAACATTTGAAGGAGGATATCAATGTGCTCGGAGTCTCCATAGTGGTGCGCGAGATCGCGCAGACTGCTGTCGAGATTGAGATCCCCTGTGCTGTTGGGGATGCTGCGGTGCTCGATTTTTTCTGCGCCGCTGTTGAGGTCACGTATGGGGAGGAGGTCAGGATTGCTCATATCTTGCTAGTATAGGCTGAACGCCGTGGCTTTGTCACGCTCAAATGTTGTTATAATGCTTAAGGGGGCTTCAAATCGCTCGTTCTTCCCCATAAGTTAATGTAAGAAATCACTCCACGAGGCGAGACATTAGTCCCCTTAAAAGATGTGCACACTATCCCCCTCGTGTTGAGCAATTATTCCTCGAGGTGCAAAGATCGCTATCTCAGATTTATCTGCTTGTGATCTGTGCGTGGATTTGTTATCTTAAGAGGAGTGAAGTGATAGCTTGACTGATTACTAGATTTTTATTATATCCCACATTTATATGTATCTCCCATCTCGATCAATTTTCTGGCTTATTGTGGCTTGCGGCATGTTTGTTACAGCTCTAGATGCCCCCGCTCAGAGCTCCTCGACACCGCTCGCGTCCTCATCGCCTAAGAAAAAGAAACCGCAGCGAGCATTGAAGTGGCCTTATCGCTTTACCATCCCTATGTCCTCGCATCTTGAGACAGCGCCCAAGCGCGGAGACAAGTCCGAGCAGCTCATCTATGAGACGGAGAACTTCATCTTTTACTCCCCCGTGCACCTTCAACGCAAGGCTCGTGAACGTCTCGCCCGTATCTTTGAATGCGGTCTTGAGGCGAATATGGTGCTCAGTCAGCTGCTTCCCATACGCCGTATGGAGCAGCGTCGCGAGATCATTGAGAAGGAAGAAGATGCGCAGGCGAGCCTGCCTAAGGGGGAGGTCTTTGAGTCCGAGCGTCCCAAGCTCAAGACCTATCTGTTCAAGACGATGGAGGACTACTACGCCGCAGGTGCGAGCCCTGGGAGCGCTGGTGTTTATCGCTTTGGCTTTAGCCATAAAAATGATGTGAGCGGACTTGTCAGGGATGAGATCCTCGTCCCACTTCCCTCGATGGGCATTCTGCCCAATGGCAAGGTAGAAGACAGATCGGTTGATTCCCACGTCCTCGTGCATGAGCTCACACACCAATGCACGGCTCTCAATTTCATCCCTATATGGATCAATGAAGGGCTCTCAGAGTATGTGGGCTACATCTCGACCAAGAGCTATAGTTTGAATTTCTCGACCAGCCCTAAGGGGGTCCAAAATGAGGTGAAGCGCGTCGCGCCCAAGGGGGTGAATTACCCCTTTAGCTTAAAGGACTTTTTCACCATGAGTCAAGCCTCTTTTAGCAGCAACATGGGCAATGGTGTCAACACCTACCTCCTCGCGGCTGTTGTCACGACCTACTTCATGGATCTAGCCGGCAAGAAAGGTCAGCAAAAGCTCATCGCCTATCTTGAGGCTCTCAATAAGGCGATGCCTAAAAATGAGCCGCCTAACGTGGATAAATTTGTCAAAAGTGAGGAGCATGAGGAGATCCTCAAGTTGCTGCTTGATGACAAGCTAGAGACCTTCGAAGATCTTGAAAAGGATGTGATCAAGCGTGCAAAAAAACTCAAGCTCAAGCTCGAGTTCGCTGGCGAGTAAGAGGCTCAGCTTCTCTGCCCTTTGCCGATTTTGCTCGCCAAATGAAGGGGGCTCGCCTATACTGCTCTCCAGATGAAAGCCTCCGATATACGCGACGTCCTCCATGATTTCTCCGTGAGCCCCTCCAAGTCCATGGGGCAGAATTTTCTCGTCGATGAGAATGTCGCGCGCTGGATTGTCGCGCAGCTCGACATCCAGCCTGATGACTGTGTCGTCGAGGTAGGCCCTGGCACGGGCGCGCTCACTGAGCATATTGCGCCGCTCTGCCGCAAGCTCGTGCTCGTCGAGTATGATGCGCGTCTCGCTGATTATCAACGCCAGCGTTGGGAGGAGAGCCCGCATGTGGTCGTCCACCATGCGGATGGCGCGAGCTGGGATCCGCGCGCGCTCTTTGCGGAGCGTCCCATCAAGTTTATTGGGAATCTGCCCTACTCGGCGGGGGGGGCTATCCTTGCGAATTTCTTGACTTCCCCCTGCCCCTTCTCGCGAGCTGTTGTGATGTTGCAGAAGGAATTCATTGACCGCATTCTTGCACAGGCTGGTGATGATGCCTACGGCTTGCTCTCGCTGCGCATGCAGATGGACTGGGTGCCTCAGGCTCTCAAGACCATCCCCCCCGAGGCCTTCTCCCCACGCCCTCGCATCGACTCTACTGTCATGCTGCTCACACCACGCGATGAGCGAGAACTGCCCCCCTATAGTCACAGCTTGATGGATCAGCTGATGCGTTGCTGTTTTAGCCAGAGGCGCAAGCAGATGCACAAGCAGCTCCCCGATAGCCCCCCTTGGGCAGAGGTCGCGGCGCGTGTCGGAGTCAGCCTCACAGCGCGTCCCGAGGAGCTCAGTCTCGCCCAATGGGCAGCGCTCACAGTCGCCTACGATACTCATCCCCTCGCACAGGTAGCTCAGCGTGGCGATGAGATCTTTGATATCGTCAATGGGGACAATGAGGTGATAGGGCAGGGGACACGCGAGCAAATTCACCGCGACAAGCTCTACCACCGTGCTGTGCACATCTTTGTCTTCAACAAGAATCGCGACTGCTACCTCCAAAAACGCTCCGCATGGAAGGATGTCTGCCCAGGGCTCTGGAATTGCTCCTGTAGCGGGCACGTCGATGCTAGCGAGGACTTTGAGAGCGCTGCACACCGCGAGCTCCAAGAGGAGCTCGGCATCCCTGAGGCAAAGCTCATCTACGTGGCAACATTGCCCCCCAGCGAGGAAACAGGCTATGAGTTCGTCGCCCTCTACCTCGCCGCCTACACGGGCAAGATCAGCTATCCTGCCTCTGAGGTATCGGGAGTGCTCCCCTTCTCCCGCGATGTCATCGAGGCATGGTTGGAGCAATCGCCGCAGGACTTCTCACCCTGCTTTGCTGCTGGTTGGCGCGAGGTCGTCGCCCTACTGGATGCGTGATATGCTGTGTTTTCACTGCTCTCAGGCACTAATTACTTGACGCTTGGCGATGCATCTAGTATAGTGTTGATGATTTATTTTAAAGAAGTTTAAATCATTTATTAGCATGAAAGAAGTAAAATTCCATTCAGGTAAGAGCATTCCGCTCGAGTTCCACAAAGTCCGCGTTGTCCAAAAGCTTTTCCTCCAGCCCATTGAGCGCCGCCTCGATGCCATTCGTGAGGCCGGTTACAATACATTCCGTCTCAATACCAAGGATGTATTCCTAGATATGCTCACTGACAGTGGTACCAATGCCATGAGTGACAATCAGGTCTCGGCCATGTTCCAAGCCGACGATGCTTATGCGGGCTCACAGTCCTTCACCAAGCTGCAGACCGCAGTAGAAGAAGTGCTCGGCAAGAAGTACCTCCTCCCCGTGCACCAAGGTCGCGCCGCCGAGAATATCATCTGCCGCACCTACGTGAAGCCTGGTGACATCATCCCGATGAATTACCACTTCACCACCGCACTGGCACATATCCAAGAAAACGGTGGTCAAATCGCCGAGTATCTCTACGAAGACGCCTTGCACATCAAGTCTGATAATCCCTTCAAGGGCAATATCAATATTGAGAAGCTCGAAGAGTGCCTGAAGACCAATGGTGACAAGGTGCCCTTCATCCGCATGGAGGCCTCCACCAACCTCATCGGTGGTCAGCCCTTCTCCATGAAGAACCTCATCGATGTACGCGCCCTCGCAGATAACTATGGCAAGATGCTCGTCCTCGACGCCTCCCTCATCGGTGAAAATGCCTACCTCATCAAGCAGCGTGAAGACAACTGGAAGGAGAATAGCCTTGTTGACATCATCAAGGCCATGACAGGCCTTGCCGATCTCGTCTACTTCTCCGCGCGCAAGCTCAGCTCCTCTCGCGGTGGTGGTATCTGCACCAATCAGCAGGAAATCTACAAGAAGATGGAGGCTCTCATCCCCCTCTACGAAGGCTTCCTCACCTATGGCGGTATCTCCGTACGCGAGATCGAGGCTATGGCTGTCGGTCTGCATGAGACTACAGATGAGAGCATGATCTGCCAGAGTCCCGCCTTCATCAAGCACTTTGTCGAGGAGCTTGACAGCCTCGGTATCCCAGTCGTCACTCCTCCCGGTGTACTCGGCTGCCACGTCGATGCGACCCAATTCTGCCCTCACATCCCTCAGTCAGAATATCCTGCTGGTGCTCTAGCCGCAGCCTATTACCTGATCTCAGGTGTGCGCGGTATGGAGCGTGGTACCATCTCCAGCGTGCGTGATGAGAAGGGAGATGAGATCATGGCTGACGTCGAGCTACTGCGCCTCGCCATCCCTCGCCGTGTCTTCACCCTCTCGCAGATCGGTTATGCCATTGACCGTCTGACATGGCTCTATGAGAATCGCGATCTTATCGGGGGTCTGCGCTTTGTGTACGAGCCCCCAGTCTTGCGCTTCTTCATGGGGGGACTTGAGCCCACATCCGATTGGCCTTCGAAGCTGCTCTACAAGTTCCGTAAGGACTTTGGTGACAGTCTGTAAGAAACTAGAATATTTAGTACACATAAAGGGAACTCTCATCTGTGAGAGTTCCCTTTATTGTAGGTACGCCAGACATGGCGTAGGCGCTGGGGTGCAAATCCCTACTCGATCGCGTTAAAAGAGATAAAAGAAGCGAATAGATCCCGCCCAATGCATCATCGCATACCAGAGAAGCATGGAAAAGCTCACCAAGAGGCAAGGATAAAGTAGTGGATGCTTGCGCAGAGACATAAAATCCGCCAGCTTCGCAGGCACAAGGCTAGCGGTGAGTAGAGCGAGGAGAACACTCAAGCGGCCGCGCTTGTTAAGAATCACAACCCCTACACTGCGGAGTATAAACAACAGCAACAAGACCCCCCCTACGGCTATCCAGTGACTTTGTAATGGGGTATCCATCCTATAAACTAGATGATTCGTCAATTTCATCAGGTTGAGAATGAGGAAAATCTGTAGACTATAAAGCATCAGTGGACTAAGCAAGGCAATCAGACGACACAAGATATTGCCAGAATGGAGACACTGCTGGCTATCACGACTATCGAGAGCGAGATCATAGCCTTTGAGAGTAATGCACCCCTTCAAAAGCCACAAGGCCAAAGGCAGTACAAAGACACCGTAGAGAATAGCCCCTAGATTCATGTCTAGCCACTGACTACAGAACAATGCAATGCAATAAAGTATAGGAATGACTAGGCTCAAGGCTGAGACGGAGAGTAGACGCCGTGCAGCTGTACTCTGAGCCCCCAATTGCACCATAGCCGAGAAACAAGTAATGCTCAGCAGGACGAGGGAAGCCGTCAAAAGCAAGGCATGCACCAGCTGCAGGGGCATACCCTGACCCACAGGTAGCTCTCGAAGCTCTGCTTGAAGCGCGCCATAGCTACCAAGGCCAAGCAAGAGAGCAACAAGAGCCGTATATTTGATGCCCACAAAGCGCAGTAATAGGCCCGCAAGCAAAGGAAATCCCAATACAGCTGCACCCAGAGCGTAAGGCTCAGCCCAGAGCTGCATATAGCTCGCAGCTCCAAGTGGAAGAATGCTAGGATCAGCAGGGAAGGGGGTGAGCGCTGAGATACCAAGACTTGTAGGCATGAGAGCCAGCATGACCGTGAGACTCATCAGCCCGATTAAAAAGAAAAAGAGAGCCCGATTTTTTTTCGGCACAACTGGCGTCAGGTCACGAGAAGGGGAATATGACATAATTGTAATAAAAGATGCAAAATAATCACATGCAGTATAGTCAATTAATGATCAGATTACCAGTAAAAAATGCGCTCCACCTCCCTTCTGCGCTCTCCGTGTCACGAAGGGGGTGAAGTTCATGAGCTCTTTTTTCATGTCTCCATTACTTGGACTGGGGCAATGGACAGCCATGCTTTTTGCGCTTCCCCCGCGCACGATCTCCATTAGAGAGAGCCGTGTGCGGGCTGTAGAAGAAAACGAAAGCAAGATTAGCTCATTCAGACGAGGAAGCTCTCATGATGAGATGCTTAGGGATTGAGAAGGGATTGGAGCACCTCAATACAGCGGGCATTCTCGCGCTGCGTACCCACGGTGATGCGCACATATTCGGGGAGCTGGTAGCTGTCCATGTCGCGCAGGATGACGCCCTGTGCGAGGGCTTGTTGGAAAATCTCTTTGCCCTTGCCCACATTCACCATGAGGAAGTTTGTATGGCTACGTATATAGCTTACCCCCATGGCATCAAAAGCCTGATAGTACTGCTCAAGCCCAGACTTGACCATCGCGACAGAGCGCGTCATGTGCTCGGTGTCGCGGAGAGCTGCGATGCAGGCACTCTGTGCCATCAGATTCATATTGAAGGGAGTGCGAGCTTTGTTGAGTAGGTCCGCAATGTCGCGTGAGGCGATGCCGTAGCCAGCGCGGAGCCCCGCGAGTCCGTAGGCCTTGGAGAAGGTGCGCAGCGTGATGCAGTTTTTGCCCTGACGGATGTACTTTACACTGTCGGGCTGGATATCGGAGAAGTCATAATAAGCCTCGTCAAAGGCGACGACGACATGGTCGGGTAGCGCCGCCATAAAGGCATCCATCTCCTCCTGATAGACCATGGTGCCCAGAGGGTTCGTCGGATTGGTGATGAAGATCAGGCGCGTCTTATCCGTGATGGCATTGAGCATGCCTTGCAGGTCGTGTGTCCAGTCGGCGGGTTTGTTGGGCACCTCAACGTAGCGTGCGCCAAAGAGCTTGCACATGATAGGATACATGGAGAAGCTGTACTGAGCGGCGATGAGCTCGGCATCAGGGTTTAAGAAGGCGTGGCAGAGCAGCTCGATGATTTCACTGCTGCCGCTACCCGTGACCGTTTGCTCAAAGTCGACTCCAAAACGCGTCGCAAGCTCGCGGCGCAGCTCAAAGGATGCACCATCGGGATAGATATGGACGCCGCGCGCGGTAGCTATCATTGCCTCAAGAGCTTGTGGGGAAGGTCCCAGTGAGTTCTCATTGGAGGCTAGCTTGACGATATCTTCGGGGCGCATGCCAATTTCACGTGCCGTTTCTTCAATGGGCTTGCCTGGCTGATAAGCAATGAGGTCGAGGAGGTCTTGATTCGCGTACTTTTTGATACTCATATTGTGGGTGTATTTTAATGGATGGTACATGAAAAAACAAGTCTTGTTATGCCGATTAAATGTTGTATACTCTCTTTTATGCACATCCATTGGAAGCGTACCCTCTTCGTCTTTTCCCTCTCGGCTCTAGGTGTGGCTCTGCTCGCGCTGCGCCCAGCTATGCTGAGCGATCGCTTTGATGCGCCTCATTCGCTCGGATTGGGCTTTTCGCATGATGTCTATAAGACTCAGAATCCCAAGATCTATGAGTCTAGCGTGACGTGGGATATCACCGAGAAGGTGCAGAATGCCCTCTACTGCATCCCGCCTGGTGAGCCCAATCCCTTTGACCAGCTCAAGACCGCACGTGTGACACTCACTCTAGCTCAGGATCAGGAGCGCTTTCGTATCACGCTGACGCCCGATGAGATCGAGACGCGCTCTCCATGGGATCATGCCAAGATGAGTTTCTTTATTGTCGATCGGGGGGCACGCTATCGTCTCAATGCGCAGCGTGAAGCCCAGCTCATGCATGAGGCTCAGATTGTCTGCGAGTTGACTATAGAGAGTATTTTCTTTCGCTCAAGTGCTAAGAGCTACCTCATTGTTGAGATCATGTATGATCCGCAACGTGGGGCACTGGAGGTGGTCAAACCTCCCTTCTATGAATCCGATGACTTCCGCTACGAGTTCGTCGATAGCGAGGGCAAGACTCTGGGATTTACGCCCATCTGGGCAGGCCAAGGGCTAGAGAGGCAGCTACGCCGTGTCACGGATGGTATCATCCAGCTCTCCCGTCGTCCTGCAGACACGCATGAGATTCATGAGCTCTGCGTTGAGCTCGCGGCTCAATGTCCCCACCCCGAGCGAGCGTGGCCTGCATCATGGGGGGAGCACGCCGAGCTTGTCAAGGAGCTGCGCCAAGATCTCAATGTTACTTTGGCTCTGCTCGCTCAGCACGGTTATCTAGACAACGACAGCTTGCGTGGCTTGATTACAGGGGCAGATTTTGCGCATCTGTTTGGAGAGGTTGCTAGCTCTCCGTAGAGATCTGACGGTAGAGCTGCAAATAGCTCTGTACGGTGTCTTGAAAGCGATAGGGGTGGGGGATCTCTCGTATCGTCTCAGGGGGCTGTGCGTACCACTTACTGAGTAGATCCACCATAGCAGCGGTGTTATTGGGAGTGACTCGGCCTTCGGGTAAGAAGCACTGCAGCATCTCGCCGATAGAGCCGTGATCATAAGCCGCTACAGGTCTTGCGAGGCTGAGTGCTTCTAAGATGGCGCGATTGTGAGAGGCTGGTTGACGTGCAAGTGATAGGGTGACATTGCTCACACTGAGGATGTCCCGTAGATCTTGACGCGCACCGAGCCATGTGACATGCTCGGCGATGCCTTCGTTGAGGTAGCGTTGCCGTAGTGCTCGTAAATAGGCTGGATCGGCATCGCGCGTTTCTCCTGTGAGCAGGACGTGGACGGGGATGTTGCGCTGCTTGAGCCCGAGGACGATGGGGATGAGGTCTTCGAGTCCATGAATAGGACTGATGTTGCAGGGTAGGGTGATGAGAAAGCGCTCAATGGTCTGAGGCTGATTATTCTGCCATTGACGTATCCATTGGCTGCTTGCTTCATACTCAGGGTAGCAGTCACGCTCATAGATGCCATTGGGAATATGCCAAAAGGGAGCTTTGGCATTGTACTTGCCCGTGTCCTGTATGTACTTGAGAAGTCCTTGCGAGCTGGCGGTGGCAGCCGAGTAGTAGCGCAGCGTCGATGAGAGAGCACTCGCAGGGAGATAGCGCGAGTGAACCGCGACTAATTTTGTTCCATTTTTATTGAGACTAAAAAAGCAAGGCAAAAAGACACGTAACGCATACTCCATATGGTAGACCTGGAAAATATCAATTTTTGAATCACCGAAATAGCGCCTGATGCGCCTGATACGATAGAGAATATTCCATGTAGAGCCCCTATAGACAGGCAAATGCTTCACCCCGACCGTGCTGAGCCTCCCGAGTAGCTCGTGACTCGGGCTAATGATGTAATTCTCATGTCCCGATGCTTGGAGTGCGCTAGCGAGATCAAGAGCTAATCTTCCCATACCACCACCACCCAGCTCGGGGCAGTAATGAATGATGCGTAGCGGTCTCATGAAGAGATGAGCGAGCGATAGAGATGTTCGTGAGCATTAATCATATCCTCGCGCTCAAAGGGCGAGGATACTCGCTGTCGTGTCGTGGGTGGCTGCTTGTACCATTGTGCAAGTCGTAGAGCCATGGTCGTCGTATCCCCTGGCTCTATACGCCCCTCAGGTAAAAAGATACTGAGCAACTCCCCTACGCCCCCATAATCATAGCCCGCAACCAGTCTACCGAGAGCGAGTGCCTCTAAAACTGTCTTGCCAAAGGACTCAGGTTGCGTCGAGAGCGAAAGAATAACATTACTGATGGCAAAGAGCTCGCGCAGATCAGCGCGATGTCCCAGCCAAGTCACCTGCTCGCTGAGCCCCCATGAATCAAATAACTCAAGAAGCTCATTGTAGTAGCGCTGCTTACCCTGCTTGCACTCCCCTACAATGAGTACGTGGGCGGGCACATGGAGACGCCGCAGCTCGGTGAGCAGTGGGAGGAGAGCCTCCGCTCCCTTGAGGCGTGTGATACGCCCTGGGAGACAGAGCAGCATCTTGCCCTCGAGATGGGGATGCTGCTCTCGCCACTCGTTGAGCCACTGCTCAGAGGGGACAAAGTCAGCGTGATACTTTTGCGTATCAATAGAGTTGGGAATGATTGTGATTTTTTCCTCTGGGGTATTACTATAATGCTCCAAGACATGCTCCTTCATGCACGCAGAAACGGCAATAACATGATCACTGCGTGTCATAATGCCCGAATACCTCCCCACAGAATAGAATCCATGAAAGCTACTCACGATACGGGGTCGAGCCATCCTCGGCAGCATCGCGCAGCTCAGGTGAGCCACCCACGCAGGGAGGCGCGAATGCACATGCAGGATATCGGGGCGCGTGTTGAGAATATGCTGTCGCAGCCAGAAGACCTCGCTGAGAATTTTAGGGCTCTTTCCTCCTATAGCTCGCTCGATATGCTTGCTCCCCGTAGCTTCTACGAGGGGCACGAGATCGCCCCCAGCAGAGATGACTGTGTTGTGCATCTCTCGTGCTTGTAAGCCCTCACAGAGCTCAAGAACGACTTGCTCAACACCGCCCGATTGCATAGCGGGAATGAGGTGACAGACAGAAGGCATAATTTAAATAGAGGTGGAAAAATGATGGGGTGTAATTAGACGAGCTGGGGGAAGCGCTCAAGAATGGAGCGCGCGGCGCGATTGGCCTCCTCAAGCGGGGGCTTTTGCACAAGAGTTCTATGCTGAGCCCAAGAGGTAAAGCTATTCACATAGCCGTCCGCAATAAGCTGCTGGAGACCTTGATGGACGCGAGAAACATGCTTGCGCTCGCGCTCAGGCATATCAAGGATCCCCACAGGAGCCCCAGATGAGAGTGCCTCATAGACCATCGAGACGCTATCTTGCGTCACCCAGACAGAATGCGCCGTATTGAGATGCTCGCGTATCCAATCCTTGCCAGTCTCTTCTAGCGGGACGACATTGACGCTAGGACAGGCCTGATGTACCTCACGTGCAAAATCAGTCGGAGTTCTACGAGAGGTCGTCAGAATAATAGGCTGCTTGCTGCATCGAGTAATAAGCTCAATCTGATTAATGAGCTCCTCACTGTCCCAGTCAAACTCACGGCTAGGCCCCCCGATGAGAAAGAGCTGATGACGCCCCAGAGAGCGCTGATTGGCATCAATATTATTCAGAGCTCCTTTGGTCGGAAAGATGCGCTTGGAGTTCGGGCGACGCATCTTGACCAAATCATGCTCTGGAATAAGAGCTAGATCAAAGAAACTCAAAGGAAGACTAGGCTTCATACACACCATGCAGAGGCATTGATGATAGCGCGCTAGGCTCAGGGCTGCGAGATGCGTGCTATGACCCGCACAGAGGACGAGGTCAATCTGCTCTTGCTTGGTAGCACTTTGCAACTCACCGCGATAAAAGAGCTTTTCCACAAAGCTCAAACCACGCACACTCTTGATCGACCAGCGATGCTCGCCCTGTGCATTGAGCTCAGTCGCACGACGCACTAAAGCCTCGGCGAGTCCCTGAGTCTGGGAGAGATGCCCCTGCTTTCCATCACTGATAACGCAGATATTCATAAGCTAGCATGGGGGATAAGCACACGACCCTCTAGCACGTCACCGAGCACAGGACTATTGAGCGTCCCCGAAGGGAGCGCGTCAGCTGTAATGCAGCGTGAATCATCAGGAGAGAAGAGAATAGGTGCTGTCGCCTGAGAGCTCCCTGTAGCAATGCGTGAGGGATTGGTGCAGCAGACGCGTATGACATGCTCCCAGCTCAGCAGTCCCGTCTTGATCAGGTGCGTGTAAATGAGCGGGAGAAAGGTATCCAGCATAATCATCCCCTGAGGTGCCGTGGGGAAATCTTGCAGCTTATCAAATGGCGTGCAGGGCGTATGATCGCTCACGATACAATCAATCGTCCCATCCTTGACCCCCTCAATCAGAGCCATACGATCCGCCTCATGACGTAGAGGCGGGACAGTCTTGAATGTCGTATTGTAATCACCAATATCTTGATGCGTATAGAGCAGATGATGCAGGGCAACCTCTGCCGTGACAGCCTGCCCCTCAGCCTTGGCACGGCGAATAATAGCCACACTCTCAGCCGTACTCACCGTCTGAACGTGTAGCATCGCACCAGCATCTCGTGCGAGACGAATGATGGCATCCGTGCCAATCTCCTCCGCACAGCAAGGCGCACCGTGGAGTCCGAGCTCATAAGAGGTGGTGCTAGGTGTGACACAGCAGTGCTGCGTCATGCTCGCGACATCCCCTCGCAGCGCGACGATGAGCCCAGTCTCTGCGACATACTTCATCACGCGGTGGAGCATGAGCAAGCTGCTAGGAAGACGCTCACCATCACTGATGAGACGTACTCCACGCCCGCGCAGCGTGTCGTAGGGGGCTTGTTGTAAGCCTTCTAATTTTTTGCTCATCGTGCCCGCAGGTAGCATGGTGAGCTGCTGGGAGGCGTGCTGAGTCGTACTGTCAACAAAGCTATCAATTTGAGCGACATTGTCAAAGCAAAGCTTCTCCGTGGAGAGCACTAGCATCCCGCGCACACCGCCCTGCATCGCAGCATCACTCGCGGCACGTACCATCTGGCTCGTGCCCTTGCCGCGCTGCGATATCTTGGCATGGAGATCAAAAAGCCCCGGTAGCCATACCGCCCGTGAGAGATCCTCTCCCTCATAGCAGCTCGCCGTCACCTCTAGCGCACGAGTCACACCATCAAGAATATGGGGGATCTTTACTGTAGTGGATGAGGTATTAGTCATGCTGACGTGTCTGGGGGCAGAGGTGAAAAAGAATGCTCATGCGTGCGGCGATACCATTTTCCACCTGCATATTGATGAGACTTTTGCTATAGAGTGTCGCCGCGTCGCAGAGCTCCACGCCACGATTGATAGGACCTGGATGCATGAGTACCAGTCCCTCGCCCTCGATGCGCTCGAGTCGTTGCTCGGTGACACCAAAGGTCTTGTGATAATCTTCTGCGGGGAAAAAGGGCGTATCCATGCGCTCATTTTGCACGCGCAGCAGGTAGATGACATCGGGCTTCCATCGGAAGGTGTCCTCCCAATTCGTCAGGCGAGTCACGCCCGTATGCGCTTCTGCGGGAACGAGTGACCCCGGCCCCATATAGGCGACCTGAGCACCGAGTCGGCGTAGGAGCAGACTTGTCGAGCGCGCCACGCGGCTATGCAAGATATCGCCAATGATGACGACACGCTTGCCTGCTATCACACCATAATGCTCCCGTATCGTGAATGCATCGAGGAAGGCCTGACTCGGATGCGCATGTGCGCCATCACCGGCATTGATCACCGATGCCTGACAGTGTCGAGCAATGACACCAGGGATACCGCTATTTTTATGACGCACGATGATGTAATCCATCTTCATACTCATGAGCGTATCAATCGTATCATGCACACTCTCCCCCTTGACCACTGCAGAGGTTGAGACACTAAATGTAGTGACATCGGCAGAGAGACGCTCGGCCGCCACCTCAAAGGAGGAGCGCGTGCGTGTGCTTGGCTCATAGAAGAGCGTGAGCACCGACTTCCCTTTCAAGGCGGGTACCTTCTTCACACTCTTGGTAAAGATATCCTTCATCGCCGAGGCACTATCCAAAATAGTATGGATATCCTCATCCGCGAGAGCGTCTATGGTCAGCAAATCTTTCAACGGTTTCATAAGTAGCGCTTAATCTAGCGGGTTTAATAATAAATAGCATCCCTTCCCTCAATCTCGCGCAGGAGCACCTTGACAGGCTGCCCAAGGGGGACCTCGAGCTGAAAGGCACTGTAATTGGGCTGCACGGGAATCTCTCGACCCTGCCTATCCACGAGGCAATGGAGCTCGACACGAGCGGGGCGTCCATAGTCAAAAATGGCATTGAGTGCCGCGCGAATCGTGCGCCCCGTCTGAATGACATCATCAATCAGGATGAGGCGCATCCCATCAGTCGAGAAGGGCAAATCAGAGGAACGCAGAGCTGGCTTGCGACCCCTCATCGAGAAATCATCACGGTAGAGCGTGATATCAATAGCCCCATACTGAGCCTTGTATCCCGCAAGCTCGAGACGCTTTACCAGTCGCTGCGCGAGCACATCACCGTGGCTGATAAGACCGACAATAGCAATGGGGGTAGATTTATCCTGATCTAGGGTGATGCGAATAGCATCTGCCCACTCTACGAGAGCTTTTTCGATAGCCTCTTCGGAAATCTCAGCCATGATGATAAGCAAAAGAGCGGCTCACTTACACGGCCAGCTTGATGATACGATGAGCAGCCTGTGCGGCATTGAGAGGTGCCTTGGAGTGCAAGCCTACAGTTGTAGCGGGTACACCACCGGGGAGTTGAGAAATGGCGAGCAAAGCATCAATTCCATTGAGAGGTCCACAGGGTACGGGCACACCAATGACAGGCAAGGATGTATTCATGACCACGACACCGGGGAGTGCTGCGGAAAGACCTGCAACGCAGAGCAAGACTGCTTTAGTACCAGATTCTTCTAAATTCTTAAGATATTCGATAAGCTCAGGAAGATCACGGTGTGCGGAGAGGATGACTTCCTCATTCTCGACTCCGTTTTCAGCAAAATATTGACGAGCAGGCTCCATGAATGGAAGATCGCTCTTACTGCCTAAGATTGTGATAGCTTTCATGTGCCCCAAGGGTAGCACGATTCTCCTCTTTTCGCAAGCTCTTTTAGAGTCTCGGTACCATTATTACACTGGCAGAGAATGCTAGATTAGCTAAAAATCAGTATGCTATGACGCTCAATGCTGTGATTCAGCAGAGGGCTTGAGATGGGTGCAAAAAAAGCCCATCGCTGGATGGGCTCTGCAAAATCGTGGAGGGGGCTAGAGAGGCTTAGCCGCCGATGCTGGCGCGCCCAGAGAGGCGTGCGCCTTGCTTCATGGAGAGCTTGTCGGTGGTGATGTCACCCTTGACGATGGCGTGCTCGCTGAGGTGGCAGAGCTGGCTTTCGATATTGCCATTGATGTCGCCAAAGACGTGTACTTCACCAGCACTGATGTTGCCCTTGATTTGAGCGGTTCTACCAATGGTGACGCGTCCCGTCTGGGATTTGATCTTGCCATTAATGCTGCCATCAATGTGCATGTCTTCGCGGAATTCGATGCTGCCAATGATTTCAATGCCAGAGGCGAGCACGTTGCTTGTTGTTTGTGTATTCATATTAAAATAATAGCGTATGGGTATGCGGTTGGATGAGCGGGCGCGGATTAGACCGTGAGGATCTCTTTCTCCTTGATGGCGACCTGTTCGTCGACGACCTTGACGTACTTGTCGATGAGTTTTTGCACCTTGTCTTCGGTGGTGCGTACGCCGTCTTCGGTGAGGATATTGTCAGCCTTGAGCTTCTTGATGCCGTCCATGCCTGCTTTGCGAGCGGCGCGGAGACGTACGCGTGTGTCCTCTGCGAGTCCTTTGATGAACTTGCAGAGCTCTTGGCGACGCTCGCCAGAGAGCTCAGGGATGGGGAGGCGTACCGAGCGTGCATCGATGACGGGGTTGAGATTGAGGCGGCTCTCCTCAATGGCCTTGCGGATGTCGTGCAGGGTGCTGTGATCGAAGGGCTGGATGAGGATGCTGCGCGCGTCAGGGGTGGAGACGACAGCGATGCTCTTGAGCTTCATGCTGCTGCCGTAGCTGGAGATGTAGATGTCCATGTTGTCTACGAGTGCGGGGGAGGCTTTGCCTGTGCGTACGCCGTCAAAGTCTTCGCTCATGCGCTGCATGATTGATTCCATGTTGCTTTCGGTCTCAAATAGGAGGGTTTCTTCGTCCATATAGTTGTCTTTGTCTGATGTGTTGTAAAAAAAACTGGGGTTCAATTGTCAATGATCGTGCCTATATTCTCACCGAGCAGAGCGCGTGTGATATTGCCCTCTTGGTGCATATCAAAGACGATGATTGGCTTGTTGTTGTCCTTGCAGAGGGTGAAGGCGGTCTGATCCATGACCTTGAGCTCGCGTGAGATGCACTCCTCATAGCTGATCTTGTCGAATCGCGTCGCATTAGGATCGGTCTTGGGGTCGGCGGTGTAGACCCCGTCGACGGAGGTGGCCTTCATGACGACATCGGCATTGATCTCGCAGGCGCGTAGAGCTGCCGCTGTGTCGGTGCTAAAGAAGGGGTTGCCTGTTCCGGCGCCAAAGACGACGATGCTCTCATTGCGCAGCTGAGCGCGTGCACTGTTGCGCACGTAGGGCTCGGCGACGTTTTTCATCTCGATAGCACTCTGGACATGGCAGTCCACGCCCAGCTCTTGGATAGCTGAGCAGATGGAGAGGGCATTCATGACGGTGGCGAGCATGCCTACGTAGTCAGCAGTTGGGCGATCCATGCCGCGCACACTCGCTTTGGCACCGCGCCAGATGTTGCCACCGCCTACGACGATGGCTATTTGGAGGTGAGCTTGTTTCTGTGCTGCGACGATTTCCGCTGCGATGCGGGCGACGATTTCGGGGGAAATATTATCCTTGCTGTTGGGGACGCGCAATGCCTCGCCACTTAGCTTTAGGAGGATTCGACGGTAAGATCTGGTGCTGGTGTCACTCATGGTTTCTTGGATGTACTATAGCAATCTCGCTGTATTAAAGCGAGTCAAAAGATGATGGCTGGTTGATTTTTAGAAAGAAATATTCGTTCCGATACGCGCGTAGAGACCGGGGCGCGCGCTATAATGGTTGATGGTATGCCCTGTGTTCTTGTTTTCAAAGTCGATATTCTGGGCAAAATTCAGCCCGAGATCCGCGTAGATGCGCGTCATGGTATGATTGCGCGTGATGATGTTGACATAGCTTGTCACCCCCAAGAGGAAGCTATCCATGCGCATCAGCTGCGTATAGCCGTCTCTCTTGACGCTCCAGAGAAAGTTGTTCCACTGGGCGAAGGGGCCAACGCCGTATTCGATAGGGTAGCCCTTCTTTCTGTTGTAGATGAATTTTTTGGTCAGCGAGAGGCGGTGTGCCTGCACGCGCAGCATCCACGTGGGCGCGACCTGCCAGTTCACATTCGCCAAGGGCCAGAAATCCTCGCTGTAATACTCGGGGCTGTAGGAGAGACCGAGCATGACGTGTACCTTTGAGCTCGCCTTGTAGGAGAGAGCCGCAAAGGCACCTAGGTAAAAACTGGAGCTAGAAATATGGTCAAAATCAGTCGAGATCAGGGGATTCACACCGAGGGTGAGCTGTGCCTTTTTGTCAATATTGTAGATGAGCGAGCCAACGAGTGCCGTGGTGTAGAGGGAGCTCTCGCGGATGAGTTCATCGCGATTCTCGTTGATCCAGGTGAATCGCATGTTGAGCGAGAGGGCAAAGTGCCAGCCCTTGTAGGAATTCTTGCGTGGATTGCGCAGGGGGGCTGTGAGGTAGAGATTGGTGTAGCTAAAGTCCTGCGAGTTTTGCTTGATGCGTTGATCGCCGAAGTGCTCAAAAATCACCGAGGCATTGCGGTAGATGCGTGATTTGGGAATCTCATCCGTGGGGCTGCTGTAGCCAGGGTAGGTCGTATTATCGGTGCTTGTTGGCAAGGTGTAGCCCGCTTGCTTCTGCTGTCGGCTAAATCTATAGCGGCTCAAGCTCGTGTCGATGGGGGAGCCTGAGGAGAGAGCTGTCGGTGAGCTAAAGGCGGGGTCTACCGTGGCAACGTCACCTTCAAACTCGAGAATTTCTTCATTCGATGTGAATCTTTCCTGCGCGTATGTATAACTGCTAAGTCCAACAAGCGCACTCACTAAGGTAAATAGGATGGGGAGGGGTTTCATAGCGGATGTATTGTGGCATGATAGATAGCATTTGGAAAGCAAAAAGGGGCGCAAAAGGAGTGCTTTTGTGTATTTTGTGTATCTTGGCTTGCATTGCTCATTTTTTTTCATATAATTGGGTTGATATGTCATCAAAATCTATTATCTTTGCCCCTCGTGGTTCTTACAAAGAAGTCGAGCAGCAGATGCTACTCACTCCCAAATATGATGCCGATGGTCTCATCCCTGCCGTTGCCATGGATTATAAGACCAAGATGCCCCTCATGCTCGCGTATATGAATGAAGAGTCGCTCAAGATGACTCTCGAGCTCGGTGAGGCTGTCTATTACTCTCGCTCACGTCAGGAGATCTGGCACAAGGGGGCGACCTCAGGACATATTCAGGTGATACACGAGATTCTGATTGACTGCGACCAAGACGCTCTCATCCTCTACGTCGATCAGCTCGGTGCTGGAGCTTGCCACACAGGGCATCACTCCTGCTTCTTCCGCGCTCTTCCGACCCCCAGCAAGATCAATGACGGTGAGCCTGTTGCGCTCAAGCCCACTGATGACGGCTGCTGCTTTGATGCAGAGTCTGTCTATGGGAAGAAGTGATCGTACCCCCTCACTCAGAGAGAGAGTCATTGAGGTGATTCTCTCTCTGAGTACATCAAAGATATACTTTCCTCCGACTACGCGCCTTCTCCCCATCCCCACCCTCTATCATATGAAAAGAATCCCGCTATTTTTGCTTGCTTGCACGCCACTTCTGGTGACCATGTGCCAAAATTTTAATGAGGAAGCCCTCCCCATTACGGCCAATAATTATAATCAAGAAGCGGCCTCTCAGCTCCTCGAAGAGGCGCGCGCTCTCATGTCTCGAGGCAAGTATGCGGCCGCACGCACCAAGCTCAAGCGTCTCGTGCGAGTCTATCGTATTTCTAAAGCTGCCGATGAGGCGCGTCTGCTCTATGCGACCTGCTACGAGCGAGAGAATGATCCTCGCGAGGCCTTCAAGCAGTACGACAAGCTCATCCACGACTACCCCAGCAGTCCTCTTTACATGGAGGCTATACGCCGCCAGACAGAGCTCGCTCGCGGTGCTGCGCAAGGTACGGTGAAGGGTGAGGTCTTTTGGGGGGCTTGGATCGTGGAGATGGATACCTCGGTGGTCGTCGAGTGGCTCCAGAGCGTGATCAAGAATGCCCCTTTCCGAGAGTCAGCGGCCGAGTCGAGCCTGATCTTGGGCAACTATTTTATCAAGAAAAAGATGCTGACCGAGGCTCTGGCAACCCTTCACGGGCTGGTGGAGCAGTACCCCAGCAGTCGCTTCGCCCCCAATGCTCAGATGATGGTGGGAGATCTCTGGGCCAGCAGTGCCTCGCGCGGAGATAGAAATCTCGTCAACCTCAACAAGGCTCAAGAGGCCTATGATGAGTTCGTCCTACTCTACCCCAATCACAAAGATACCAAGAAGGCTAGGGGACTTTCCCACAAGATGCAGCAGCTCATGGTGCATGAGCAGCTCAATGTGGCACGCTTTTACCTCGAGCGCTCCAGACAGTACCAGTCGGCAGTCTTCACCCTCGAGGACGTCATCCGTCAGGCACATATCAATCCCGCAGCCGCAGCTGAGGCTCGAAAGCTCTTGCCTCTCGCGAAAGCTCGCCTTGCTGGCGGCACGCAATAAGAATTTTAAGCTTATGCAATCCCTATCCCTCTCGTCGCGCTGGCTTTGTTGCCTCGCGCTGGCTATGATCGCCATCGTGAGTGTCCCGAGCTGTGGCTACAATCTGGGCTTTAGCAAGCCTACGGTGTTGAAGGACGCGCAGACGGTGAGTATTGAGATGTTTGACAACGACACACTAGAGCCGCTCGCGGGTACGCTGGTGACCAATGCCATCGTCGATATGATGCAGCGTGATGGTACCTTTCGCCTAGCTTCTCCCAGCAAAGCGGATGTGCTGATTCGTGGTGCGGTGCGGAGTGTGAACTTTAGCTCCCTACGCCCCAATCCGAGAAATACCTATGTGAGTTCCGAGATCTCGCTCTATCTCGAAATATCCTTTGAGGTGATTAATAAAAAGACGGGTAAGACTGTCTTAAAGGGGAAGGTCGATGACTCAGCGGGCTTCTACAATGAGTCGGGCAATGTGCAGGCAGCTCGTGAGAGTGCTCTCGCCTACGCGGCTCAGAAGGTAGCTGAGAATTTGCAATTCGTCATCATGAGCAGCTAGATTATGATAGAATACCCCGTTAGCTTTGTTTCTCTACCTATTGGCAATAGGGATGACATCTCGAAGCGCGCCATGGAGACGCTCGCGGGCGTGGATGTCATCTGCTGTGAGGATACACGGCATACGGGCATGCTGTTGGCGCATCTCGAGATCAGAGACAAGAGGCTGCTGAGTCTCCATGAGCATAATGAGCAGCATCGTGCCGCTGAGATTGTTACGCGAGCTCAAGCAGGCGAGCGATTCGCAGTCGTCAGTGACGCAGGTATGCCCGGTGTTAGCGACCCTGGATATCGCCTCATTCAGGCACTCAAGCAGGCAGATCTTGCCTTCACCGTCCTGCCGGGACCCAGTGCTGTGATGACGGCTCTCGTGGGCTCGGGGCTTCCCAGTGATGCCTTCTTCTTTGCAGGATTTTTGCCGGTGAAGTCGGGAAAGAAGACTCAGCTGATTCAGCAGGCGATCGGAGCGAGTCATACCAGTATCTTCTTTGAATCTC
>CAYJOV010000002.1:48518-60393 GCA_964371905.1 uncultured Akkermansia sp.
CGAGATCGTCCTGCTCATCGGAGGGTGCAACACGCCGCGCGTGTGAGCCCTGCATTGCCGATGAGGTCGGGAAAGAAGACTCCAGCTGATTCAGCAGGCGATCGGAGCGAGTCATACCAGTATCTTCTTTGAATCTCCGCATCGTATTGTCAAGACGGTGCATCTCATCGCTAGCCTTGACCCCGAGGCTCCGATCTGTGTCGCGCGTGAGCTTACCAAGCGCTTTGAGAGCTACCATAGAGGATCAGCTCAGCAGCTGGCAGAGCAATTTGCCCAAGCAAGCGCCCAAGGGCGAGATCGTCCTGCTCATCGGAGGGTGCAACACGCCGCGCGTGTGAGCCCTGCATGCGCACCTTATTCAAGCGTGAATAAAGCCGTGCTCAAGCTCCATCAAGGTAGCGGCATCGTAGTGAGGACTCAGTGCGTGACGCATGCGCTCGAAGTACTCACGCCGTGTCCACTGATGCAGAGGCTGAGGCTGCGCCTGTCGGAATTTCCAGTAGGGTAGGGGGGTGATGATATCAATCACCTCGTCATGACCTCGCATGGAGCGTATCAAGCAGGCTGCGACATGTTCACGGCAGGCTTGATCTGCATGGTGAGTGAGCAAGGAGGTGAGCCAATCAAAGCAAAGCTGGCTGGGGATTGCATTGAGCTGTTGGAGATGGCGCAGCAGTGTGGCGAGGGGGAGCTGATCGCGGAGTGCATCAGTCAAGGGTGCTATACGGCGATCCGCGAGCTTGAATAGTGCCTCTAACAAGCTTGTGGGAGCTGCTTCAGGCTCTCGGAGAAGATAGTCGCGCAAGGCGCAGGGGCCAAGGAAGCGCTCGAGCGAGTCCGAGCCAGCCTCGCCCTCTGGGGCGAGTGTGGCAATGAGATAGGCGGCTTGAGCTCGTATCTCCGCTTGCTCATCCTCGAGAGCGTAGGCGAGGAGTGCTCGCCAAGCACGTCCCTTTTGCTTGCTCAAGAAGTTGCTGAGCACGGCAAGACTCTGCGCGCGCTGGACTATACCTGCTTCCAGCTGAAAGCTACGATACACCAGACGCACATGCGCCGTCATCTGCTCATCTATCCCATGATGCAGACTACACGCGAGCATGGCTAGCGGCCATTCCTCTGCGCCGATCTGAGCGAGGAGATGAGGGAGGCGTGTCAGCTCAGCGAGTCGCTCAAGCTCGGATAGGGAATTGAGATGCTGTTGATGGAGGCTCATGTGAGGAGAATAAAAAAAGCCCCTTCTCTCCAGAGAGAGAAAGGAGCAGTTGCTTGATTACAAAGAGCTTGGTAGATGATCACCACCTGAGGGCAGAGTCGCATCGGGGAGTAAGTACTCTGTGCCTGTGTTGTGATTGATCTTATCAATCACAGGGATCGTGGGAGTCGGCTCTACGGGCGCAGGTGCGAGGGGCTTTGGCGCGTCCACATCGAGGAGCTTGAGGCGCAGCTCGATGTCCTTCATCTGGACAAAGCTGCTCGTCTGGGCACTCTGTTGGGCCTGCATGTAATACTGGCGTGCTGCCTGCTTGTCTCCTGCGACCGAGGAGAGATCGCCGAGGTTGAGCAGGGCGAATCCCTTGTAGAGATTCTCCTCCATCGTGATGAGCTTTTTCCATGCATCTGTGGCTTTGGGGCTCGATTCCTTCGTATAGTAATTGGCGATGGCGACTGCGGCGCGACTGCGCAGGGTAATATCTCCTGCACTCTGGCTGAGCTGCTCCAAGGCGGTGAGGGCGACATCTGCTTGGTTCTTTTCCAGAAGGGAGAGAGCCTCAAGGAGCAGGGCTGACTGCGCTGCAGGGGTGTCAGCGTAGTTGCTCTTGATGAGCTCGATGGCTTCTTTTTTATAAGCCGCTGCTTGTGGACCTTCGGCGATGCTTTTGACCTGGAGGGCAGTCATGAGCTCATTGGCAGCACTTTCCTCTTGCTGCTCGGTGTAGGAGTAATAGCCGATGATGGCGGCTCCACCGACGGCGGCGAGGACGAGGGCGAGGATGAGCTTTTTGTAATGATTGTTGAGGAATACCTCGTGCTTGGAGGGGCCTACTTGGATCTCACCGATCGCCTTGATGTCTTCGGGGCTGAGTTGCTTGGGGTCTTGTGGGTTCATGATGTTGTTGACGATTGATAATGTTTGTTGAGTTGGTGGAGACGATCAAGGTTGTAGTAGTTGTTAATTCCTAGGTTGCGGTAAATTTCTAGTGTCGCCTGTGACTTATTGAGCGTGTAAAAGTGGATGCCATCGACATCCTCGTCGAGCAGCTCGGCACATTGGTTGCTTGCATAGTGGATGCCCACATGCTCGAGAGATTGCTTGTTGCCGCCTGCGCGGTGCATGGCCTTGAGTAGACGCGCGGGGAAGTTCGTCCCTGCGGAGAGCTGAGCCATGCGATTCATGCCCGAGATCGTGGTGATGGGCATGATGCCCGCGATGATTGGGACGTTGATCTCCAAAAAGCGGCAGCGATCTCTGTAGTCAAAGAAGGCGTGATTATCAAAGAAGAGCTGTGTGCAGATGTAGTCCGCGCCCTCGTCTATCTTGGCACGGAGGTAGTCCATCTCCTTGAGTCGGTTGAGGGTCTCGGGGTGTCCTTCGGGGAAGCCGGCTACTCCAATGGTCAAGCTGTAGGGGAGGCGCTGCTTTTCCTCCCACTCGCGGATGAAGCGCACGAGCTCGGCGGCATGGCGAAAGGCATCTTCACTCGCAGGGCGCACGCGCTCGCGTGGCTCATCACCGCGCAGAGCGAGAATGGCACGTGCGCCTGCACGTATATAGCCCTCAAGGATCTGCTCTAGCTCAGCCTCGCTATGCCCGACGCAGGTCAGGTGCGGCACTGTGTTGATGCCTTGACTTTGCATGTCGGTGACCACCGAGCGCGTGAGCTCACGTGAGCTGCCGCCAGCGCCGTAGGTGACGCTGACAAAGCTGGGGTGGAATTCGTTGAGCTTTTTTACCGTGTCGAGGAGCGAGGCCGCACCTTGTGCGGTCTTGGGCGGGAAGAATTCGAAGGAAAAGCTCGGTGTGTGATCAAAGAGCGAAGAGGCGGGAGATCTCATGGGAAAGGGATTCGATGAACAATAGGGGCGAGCGCATCATACAGCAGTAGGCACGAGCGGCATCTCCACTTCGTCGAGCTTTTTCGACTCGGCATCCCCTGGGATAGTGGGGAAGGCGGGGACGCTAGATGATCCAGCTCCAGCACCTGTCGCAGGCGCGCCTGACTGGGAGCGTACGTTGCTCAGGTTGCTCAGATAGACCTTGTCACCAGCCTGAGGGACGACCTTGGCGACGGGGTTGAGGGTATGCTGCTCGACATCGGCGACGATGCGACCTGTCTTTTCATCGCTACTTTGGATGACGGCTTCGCAGATGAGACCATGATTGCGCTTGACCATGATGCGCTTACCTGTATAGTCTTGAGCTCTCATGGTCTTGCCCTTGACAGGCGCGATGGAGAGTACACCCCAATTTGCATCGTAGGAGACGACGGTGGCGAGCTGCTCGAGATCCGCATCCTTGGCATCGTGGGCGGCAATGGCACCGCTCGATCCGAGACCGACCTCCGCCATATTCACATTAGGAGCTTGTGCTTGTTCTTCTTGAGCACGTGCACCTGCGATGACGCGACGCTCCTCTGCCTCGAGGAGCTTGCGCTGCTGCTCGGCATCGGCACGCTTGGCTTCGCGCTGCGCTTCACTGAGCTCACTCGCTGCGCTGCCTTTCTCTGCTTGTGGGGCGAGGCTGCGCATGCGCTTCTCGTGCTCTGCGCGCTTGCCTTGCAGTTGAGAGATGTAATTCATGCTTTGATATTCTTGATAATCAACTTTTTGCTGAGGTGTGTAGATGGCGACGATATAGAACATCATCACAAGAGAGAGAGTCAGCAGGACGAGCAGAATAACGCGGAAAGGGTTCATAAGACGGCAGTATAGTGAATTTTATATCATCATTCAAGCCTAGAATTCACCTGAGAGGTCGGAACTTGAAGACTCATACGCCATTCTTGGAAAGCTCGCTGGATATCAAGCGCGATTTGTGCACGAGGTTGCACGAATTGCGGGGTGAACCAAGGAAAGGCTCCCACTAGGTCGTGATACACGATCACCTCTCCATCACAGGTCCCATGCCCGCTGCCTATGCCAATAGTCGGGACGGGGCAGGCCTGCGTGATGCGCCCTGCGAGATCGCGCTGCGTACACTCGATGACAAGCGAGCAAACACCAGCTTGCACGAGGGCTTCCATATCGCGGTGGATGAGTAGGGCCTCCTGCTCATTCTTGCCGTGGATGCGGTAGCCGCCAGTTTCTTTGACACGCTGAGGGAGTAATCCTATATGTCCTTGCACGGGGATACCCGCCTCGGTGATCGCGCGTACCTGTTCGACGCGATCAGCTCCGCCTTCGAGCTTGACGAGATGAGCTCCCGCTGCGATGAGGGCTTGTGCCGAGCAGAGTGCCTGCTCGGGCGTGTCGTAGCTATGGATGGGTAGATCGCCGATGATGAGAGCCTGCTGAGCACCGCGCGCGACCATGGCAACGTGGTGAAGCATATGCTCAAGCCTCACATGGGTCGTATCCGGATAGCCCATGACCACCATGCCCAAGGAATCACCCACAAGCAGCAGGTCGAATCCCGCCTCATCGGCGAGGCGAGCTGTAGGGTAGTCGTAGGCTGTGATCTCGGCTAGGGGACTCACGCCCTTGCGGGCTTGTAGTGCGGCGATTTTCTTCGCGATAGAATTGGAGGTCATGATGGATGAAAGATGTGGGGGCGAGGGGCGTTGTTGTCAAAGAGGGTCAGGAGTCGAGAGGAGATCGTCTGAGTATGCCCTGGGAGGATGAGCTCCGCGTCAAGGTCGCAGAGAGGCTGTAGGACAAAGCTGCGCTGCGCTGCGCGTGGATGAGGGAGGGTGAGTGTGCTGTCATGAGAGATGACGTCCCCATAGCTGATGATGTCCAGATCACAGCTGCGCGCCTCCCCATAGATGCCACTACGTACGCGTCCGAGCTCAGTCTCTATAGCCTGACAGATACGCAGCACCTCACTAGCTGACTCAGCCGTGTGGAGCTCGACGCAAGCATTGAGAAAGGCGGGAGAGCCCTCGGGACACCCCTCGGGCTCAGTCTCATAGAATCTAGAGATGCGCACCACACCGTAGTGCGCACGCAGCGCATCACAGGCGCGCACGAGTAGCTCTACCCTATTCCCTAAATTGGCACCTAGGGCAATAAAGACGCGCTGCTTGGTCTCCATTGCGAATAATTAGTCTGTGAAGCCCAACACATCCTGCATGCTGTAAAGCCCCGCAGGCTTGTCACTCAGCCAGAGTGCAGCGCGCACGGCACCAGTAGCAAAGGTCATGCGGCTAGATGCCTTGTGCGTCAGCTCCACACGCTCACCATCTGTAGCGTAGATCACCGTATGATCGCCGACGACATCGCCGCCGCGCATGGAGTGCATGCCGACCTGCGCTTGAGGGCGCGCACCGACGAGCCCTTCGCGCCCATGCATGACATCCTGCTCATAGCTCAGTCCGAGCTCGTCGCAAGCGATTTCTGCCAGAGAGCGTGCCGTGCCACTAGGTGCATCAATCTTGTGATGATGGTGCATCTCGATGATTTCCACATCGTAGCTTTTGAGAATACGCGTCGCCTTGCGTGTGAGCCAGAATAGGGTATTGACTCCGACGGAATAATTGGACGCAAAGACGATAGGGATGTGCTTTGCGGCCTCCACGATGGCGGCGCGCTCCTCGTCCGTGTGCCCCGTCGTGCCAATCACGAGTGCTTTCTTTTGCTCAATAGCGGTTGAGAGCAGCTCAGGGGTGAAGCCGTGGAAGGAAAAGTCAATGGCGACATCAGCCGCCGCGAGTGCGCTGGCGATATCCTGCCCCATATCATGAGTCGAGCCCAGCTGTGCCTGTTCATGGAGATCAACGGCTTGCAAAATAGCCTGACCCATACGACCCGAGATACCCGTAATAAGAATATTCATCATCTTTCAGTTTCTTAATCTAGATGAAAATGATGATCACAGCAGATTGTGAGCGGTGAGCATGGCGCGTAGTTGCTCACACTTCTCCTCAGAGAGTGGTGCGAGGGGGAGGCGTAGCTCGTTGACAATCTTTCCTTGGAGGCTGAGAGCCGCCTTGATGGGACCAGGGTTGGTATCCAAGCCCATCAGACCTTGGAGGAGGGGGTAGAGCTGCTTTTGGAGCTCCAGTGTCTGGAGGGCATCGCCCGAGAGAGCTGTGTCTACCAGCTGCTTCATGCGTGAGGGAATGATGTTGGAGGCGACAGAGACAAGTCCCTGCGCACCACAGGAAATAAAGGGAACGGTCAAACCATCATCACCTGAGAGGATGGAGAAATCCGCAGGCACTGCCTGCACGAGCTGATTGACACGATCGACCTGTCCGCCAGCTTCCTTGATGGCGGTGATGTTGGGGCAATCCTTGGCGAGAGCTGCCACGGTGGGCACAGCAATTTCTATACCACTGCGACCGGGGATGCTGTAGAGCATAATGGGCAGCTGTGTATTCTCCGCAATGGCGCGGAAGTGGCGATAGACACCCTCTTGGCTGGGTTTATTGTAATAGGGACAGACCTGCAATGTGCCAGTGGCTCCGAGAGCCTCAGCTGCGCGTGTCATCTCGATTGCCTCAGCAGTCGAGTTGGATCCCGTGCCCGCTACGACTTGGCATCGACCTGCGGCATACTCAACCGTGAGTCGGATCACCTCAAGGTGCTCCTCTGCGGAGAGGGTGGGAGACTCACCTGTCGTTCCGACAGGGACGATGCCGTCCACTCCTGCTTTAACTTGATCCTCAATAAGTAGACGAAAGGCGTCGACATCTACTTGACTCTCACGAAAGGGGGTAACGATAGCTGTATAAAGACCACGGTATTTCATAAAATGTACGTAGCTATTGTATCAAATAAGCTGACGTTGTCACGCTAATTTTGCCCAATTGGCTCAGAATGCGCTCCTTGATAGCTCTGTGTACGTGGCGCTCCTCGATCTAGGTGAGCTCTAGTTGTCTCACGGGCTCCTCTTGATCCGGCAGTATTTTGTCAATGATGAGACTAGGGAAGACGACACGTAGCTCGTCTTTATGCTCCTCCATATCGGGCTTCCACGGTGCCAAGCAATGCAGCGCGATTTCTATATTGAGCAAGATTAAGCAGAACGCGAACAAGTAGGAAAAAAACTTTGCCGGACGCTTTTGCAGAGGGATGCTATGAGCCCGCAGATCCCACAGATTGATGTGGCGTGACTTCAGACGCCAGTAGGAAATCCCCATGGTAACTAGTGTGGCAGGGATGGGGAAGTAGATAAACATCATCCCCATGCCAAAGATGTAGACGAGTACGCTGCGTCTCAACGATTTTGTGAGCGTTAAATTTTCGTTAGGATTGAGGCTAAAGATGTGTACTCCCATGACTTTCTTGCCCAAGCTCGTGCCCACGAGATAAATAACAAATGCCTCCAAGGGGATCAGGGGAAGCCAGAGCATAGGATTGCTCGGAAATAAGAGCATGGAGAAAGGGATGCGTAGACAATAAATCACAATCGCATAGAGAGCTAAATAGAGACTGCAATCAACCATGCGAGCAAACAAGCGCTGCATGGCACTAGGCATATAGAGCTTCATCATACCAAGCATGCGGTCAGCGGATTTCACAGTCGTTGAGGGCACTGGGAGTGCTCCCTCGACACGCTCAAAGGCGAGAGGTGATGCGGGTGCAGGGCTCTTATTCTGACTCATCGATATTGATTTTTCTGGGGCACAGTAGGCGCGCATAGCAGGCAATTGGCATAGAGGCATCCACTCTGAGCAGCCCTTGTGCCAAGCCAGAGTATCCTCGCTGAGCTCACCACGTGCGACGCGCTCGTGAAGATCGCTCGCCGTGCTAGGTCCACATTTCTTCTGCTCTTGTATCCAAAAGATCTCGTTCATAGTGCGGTGTGACTTAGTTGGAGCGCAGAGCTTTTGAGGGGTCTTGGCGAGAGACGTAGAAGGCGGGGATCGTGGAGGCTATGAGCACCATGAAAAAGGCTGTCACCGCTTGCTGGATGAAGGTTGCGACATTATAGTATACAGGTAGAGTGATACCGTGAGCATCCATGGGGAAGGGGTCGAGGCCAATGCTGGCTAGTGCCCATTGTATATCAAGTCGATAGTGGAGTACGAGTAGAGCGAGAAGGACGCCTAGAATAGCACCGAAGAAGCCGATAATGAGCCCCTGCCAGACAAAGATACGCATGATCATCCACGGCGTGGCGCCTAGTGCCTGCATGACGGCAATCTCGCGCTTGCGCTGAATGGACATCGTAAACATCACCGCCATGATGCAAAAGGCCGCGATGAGGGAGATGACTGAGAGGACGAAATTCATCATCGTGCGCTCATTGGCAATGAGCTTGAACCACTGCTCGAGGCTCTTTGTCCAAGGCTCGACCTGCCAGTGGTAATGCCTCGCATTCTCCGTGAGGAGCGTTTCATCAATAGCCTTGGAAATATGCTCGGGCAGGTCGGATGTGACATGCGCATCCTCAACACGTATCGCAAGAGAGTGCACCTGACTGCGACCATCGGGGGCGAATTGCAAGGTCTCCTGCGCAATGGGGAGGGGGAGGAAGAGACCAGGTCCTGGGAAATTGCCCGGTGCTTGGTAGATACCGATGATCTCGAGGTCAACGGGGAGAGAGAGCTCATTGATCGCGTCAATAGCCTTGCCATTTTCTTGATGGCGGTCGAGTTGTTGGAGCCCCGTGACGGTTTGCTGCCAGTGCGTCTTATCCTCGGGGGCAAATGCGCCATTCTTCATGCTAGCCGCGTGTATCAGCTGGTAGAGAGTGCCTAGTGCTTCTTGCTCGCTGAGTCGTAGATTCTTTGGTGGGTATTGTTCAATAGCTGTTTTGATGGCTTGGATCTGCTCGGCATTGGGGATATAGCCTTGATCGGTCTGTGTGCCTGTTTCAAAAAGCGTGGAGATATTCTCCATAAAGGGCTTATTCTCCAGAGTGCGCATGGGCTGTTGAATGAGTCGGTAGACCTCTTCAAATTCATTGAGACCGCCTAGTGGGTTGAGAGTCACTGTGTCTCCTATATCAACTCGCAGGGCTTCCGCTAGCTTGTTAGAGATGACGCATTGTTGATCAAGACCCAGGCCAAAGTCGAAGCTGCCGCGAATCAGCAGTGGGAGCAGGTAGCTCATCTGCTTTTCATTCTCAGGCTGTACGGCCTGAAAGCGATACGAGCCCCCAGCGAAAGAACTCTGGATGAAGGCATCATTATCCAGCTTGGGGTAGACGGTGAGCACATCGGGATGCTTCTCAATCTTTTCCATGGCAGCCATCCAGTCGATCTCGTAATCATCCATGCGCATAGGCTTGCCCATGTCGTTTAAGGCACTGACGACGTAGTGAGGGGTGAAGGTCAAGACCTTGTCCGCCATATCGCGTTGTAGACCTTCCATTACCGAGAGCACCACAATGAGCACCATGACACCTAGGGAAACCCCTAAAAGGCATATAAGAGTGATGATAGAGAATGCATTGCGTAGTGGGTTGAGGTAGCGTAGAGCCAGCATGAGGCTCAGATGGCGGCGTAAGAATTTCATTACAAGATAATTGTTCTGGCGTATTATAGTCTAACGAGTGTATGAAATCAAGCCTATTGCAAAACTACACACATCTGTCTTTGCGGATGAGATGTGATGTATATATGGATGTGAGGAGTTTTCTGTCTTGTATGTCAAGTGGTTGATGGATGAGCTACATTCCTTCCCGTTCACGGAGTCTAGATCTTATCGTCGGCATGGTCTCGGCTCGTATCTTATACTCTTCAAATGATCGCACGGTGTAATCATGCTGCAAGGTGATTTCTTAAAATCTCTTAGTCAATATTTTACATTGACAGTAAAAAATATAATAATGTAGTATGGTGATTGTGATACAGTAAATTCTAGTTGACCTTTCGCGAGAGCTATGATAACGTAATTAAAATCTAGTTAGATACACAGCTTTACTACATCCCTCTATTCCTATGCTTAAGAAGATCTATGATATGAACAAACTCATCGGTGGCAAATTCCAACTACCGAACTTCTTGGCGGAGTGTTTAGAGCGGTTCTTTGGCTTGCATTATTTAAATGTCGTGCATCGCCAAATCGAAGCCGACTGGGCGGCAGGCTCTCAGGAGAATTTCTTCGCCCTAGCGTGCAAGCACTTCAATCTGATTTACGATCTTTCTGAAAAACAGCTCGAGCATATCCCCAAGGAGGGACCTTGCGTCATCGTAGCGAATCATCCTCATGGTCTCTCGGATGGGATTATGCTCGGCGACATCGCTCTCAAGGTGCGTTCAGATGTTCGAATCGTTGTCAATGAGTTCCTCGAAGCAATCGATGGCATGCGTCCTTTCACGATCACCGTAGATGTCTATGGCGGCGATCAGGCGAAGCGCGCAAATATGTCTGCCATGCGGGAGCTACTCAGGTGGCTGCGAGCAGGGCATTGCGTTTTGGTCTTTCCCAGTGGCTCTGTAGCCAGCTATAGCCACGCGGATAGAAAAGTGATCGAGGATGCGTGGCAGACCAATATGATCGCACTGATACGCAAGACGCAGGCGCAGACCGTGCCTCTTTTTATTTCTGGTCGCACGAGCCTCTTTCTCCAGTCATTGAGCCTACTACACAAGCCAAGCCGTGGCAACTTCCTCCCACGCGAGATTGCACGGGATGGGCGGATGCGTCACAAGATTGCCATCGCACCCGCTATCCCATCTTCTACGTCTGCTGCTTTTGGCTCCGATCAACGGCTCTGCGATTATCTGCGCCTGCGCACCTCCTTATTGTCGTACCATACGATCTCAGAAACGCAAGCGAGCTCTCCTTGCTCTGTCAGCAAATCATCGCTCGCCGAAGATATTCATCGAGATATACTCATCGCAGAGCTCGCAAGTCTTCCGAGTGAGACGCTCTACTATGAAAGCGGCAAGACAGGCTTTCAAATCTATATTGCGACAGCCTCGCAAATCCCGCAGATATTACGCCAGATTGCCATTGAGCGCGAGCGTAGCTTCCGTGCGGTGGGTGAGGGGACTGGTGAGTCCCTCGACTGGGATAGCTATGATCAGCACTATCGCCATCTCTTTATGTGGGATACACGCGCACAGCGTCTTGCGGGTGCCTATCGTATGGGCTTAGGTGATGAGATTATCCGTAGTCATGGGGTCGGAGGTTTTTATAACAGTCAGTTTTTTGACATTGACGAGAAGATGCTCCCTGTCCTCGCACAGGGAGTCGAGATGGGGCGTGCTTTTCTCTGCGCAGATTATCAAGGATTGCCCACTTCGCTAGACACACTCTGGATGGGGATTGGACGTTTCTTACTCCGGCATCCTCAGTATCGCTATCTCTATGGCACAGTCAGCGTCTCTCAGAGCTACAGCAGCTGTTCGCGCGCGCTCATTCATAGCTATCTTCGTGTGCATGAGATGCAAGAGCAATACAAGGGCTGGGTGCGTGCGAAGTTCCCCCCCAAGCAAATGCAGCTCTCTCCCTGCGATGAGCAATTACTCGCCACCGCCCTTCCCGACGCCAAGATACTCTCTAAGCTCGTCTCCGAGATTGAGCAGCAAGATGCGGGCATCCCCACACTGCTCAAGCATTACCTGCGTCTCTCTGGCAAGATGCTTGCCTTTGGCGTCGATGTGGACTTTGGCAATACATTTGACTGCTTCGTGCTTGTGGATACCTCTAAGACATCGACACGTATCATGAATCGCTACCAAGGCATATCAGCTAGTGATACCTAAGGGGGCTTCTAAATTCTCGTCATTCTAAATAAGAAAATCCAATAAATCACTTC
>CAYJOV010000003.1:0-2129 GCA_964371905.1 uncultured Akkermansia sp.
CTTGCGGTGAAAAGTCGCGAAATCCAGGCAGAGGGGCAAAGCGTGCGTCAGGCATGATAAGGGAAAGATAATGGGTTAACGCGAAGATTATATCTATTTTTCCCCGTCTGACAAGCCTTTAGACCCTATAGATCGTGCCGTGCCTCGATTTCTTATCATCATGGTCAGCAGCATGAGAGCATCGTGAGGATGGGGAGCAGGGGATCGGCTGCGCTTTGGGTCGCCTTGCTAGGGAGCTACCGCGTAGTGGCGCAGACGGGATTGGAGGGCGCGCCTCGCGGTGAGGGGTAGGGGGAGATGATGCCATAGGCTCATGAGAGTGCGCCTCCACCAAGGAATACGCGCGATGAGCAGGCAGCTGTAGACCTCTTTGACGCGAAGCTGATTTTCGCGCTGCTGGTGGCAGTACCATATGTTGATGAATCTCTCGATGATGAAGCCCATGAGGCGGGGCGGAAGGCTGGACTCGAGGTCTAGGGTCTTCACGCGCTGCTGCCACTCCTCGACGAGGGAGAAAATCCAGCTCATCGCGGCATCGAAGTGATCGCGGCGCATCACAAAGTTCAAGGCAAAATGCACCTTATGCCCCGTTAAGACCTCATGCATGGTGGATTCATAATCGGGTTGGAGGTCGATGAGGACTTGCTTCATGAGATGCCAGCCCTCGGCAGGGTGGGCGGCGAGGTAGTCCTGCTCGACTGTGAGGGGGTAGCAGTCGTAGCTCTCGGGGAGGTAGAGATCGTAGGAGGAGAGGGTGGGGGCGTGGGCAAAGTGCTTTTCAAAGTCACGCTGGAAGCGCGCGATCTCTATTTTGCGCTGCTGACCAGAGGGCTTGCGCGTGAAGCTCATGAAGCGTCTGTAGTGGCAGAGCCCCCAGTAGTCGCATTGGGGGGCGGCGTGTAGGGCGTTTTTCCATATCCAGTAGAGGACGGTGAGCTCGCACCACGAGGGGTTCTGCTGCGAGCGGTGCTCGCCTGTATCGTCATGCAGCATGGGGAGTTTCTCGGCGCTCAGGGCTGCCCCCGTCTGGATGGGGTGCAGCAGCTCGCTCTCAAAGAGAGGAGCCGCTGTGTGGTAGACGACGAATATCTGTGCCTTGCTTGCGCCCATGGTGTGACAGTGTAGCTCTTGTTTTAAAGCGCGTCTTTGCAAAGCCCCAGACGGCTCATGGCGCGCAGCTGGCGGATGAGATGGTCGGCGCGTCCGTCGTTGGCGAGGATCTTGTCGTAGAGGTCGAGTACGCGTGTGCCCTCAGAGGGGAGCTCGTCGAGTAGCTCGATGCGCAGTTGAGTCAGTCCGAGGCGACGCAGCGAGTGAAGGTGGATCGCGGCACTTTGCGCTTGCTCGTGGTAGAGGGTGTTGCGGCAGCCCTCGTCGCTGCGCAGGTAGTGCAGCATGTCGGCGCGGTCCTTGACGCGTACCTTGTGGTAGTCGCAGGGGCGGCCGCAGTCGCGGTAGCTGCTGCCCTGCGAGAGGAAGCTACAGTAGACGCAGTGCTCCATGTGAAAGAGGGGCATGTGCTGGTGGATGGTCAGCTCCATGAAGCTGGCGTCGCACTGGCGCAGCAGCCCCGCGACCTGCTCGGCATTGAGGTCGTAGGAGATGCTACAGGATTGCAGGCCTTTCTTTTGCCAGAAGGCGCTGCTCAGCCCGTTGGCGCAGTTGAGCGAGAAGTCGCCGGCCAAGGGGATGCCCGAGGCTTGGAGCGCGGGGATGGCGGCGAGGCTGCGCACGAGGATGCCATCGGCTCCGCTCTTGAGGAGGGGGCGTAGCATGGCCTGCTCGGCGGACTTGTAGATGCGCAGCGTGGTGAGCCAGATGGGGAGATCGGGGGAGATGTCGCGCAGCGTAGCGAGGGTGGCTCTGCTCTCCTTGAGGGTGGGTAGATCGAGGTAGAGCCGCTTGATGATGCCTTGTTCCGCGAGGGCGAGGGCCTGCTCGGCGTCGCGGCAGAGGGCGTGGAGCTGGTAGGGGCGCAGCTCGCGCGGGAGGGGAGGCGCGGCGAGTCGTGCGCTGGGTCGGGGGCTGGTGCTGACGCGCGTGCTGGGTGTGGCGCGCGGGCTCTGGTAGACCTTGGTGGAGTTGATTGCTTGTTGGACAGCCTGTTTGGCATCAAGGCGTGCGATGAG
>CAYJOV010000003.1:2139-54883 GCA_964371905.1 uncultured Akkermansia sp.
GTTGATCTGGCTGACGGGCAGCATGGCGTTGCTGGGGAGATCGTAGCTGCATGCGCCCAGCTCGTAGGAGGTGTCGCCGAGGCGTGCGAGTTGTTTCTCGATGCTTTCGGGGGTGAGGGGGTGGCGTTGGGCTTCTTGGAGGGCTTGCTCGCTCTTGAGGGTGATGCCTCGGCAGCTGAGACTGAGGGGGGTGCCTATCTTGCCCGAGAGGTGGATGTCGAGCTGGTTGCCGCTTCCTTGCCTCTGGGGCTTGGGGCGGGGGAAGCCCGACCAGCTTTGCTGGAGTTGACGCTCCAGTGCGGGGTCGGAGGTCTTCCAGACGAGTTGACCCTCCTCGACGCGTGACCAATCAATCTTGCTCGCCTTGCCGTGGAAGAAGAGCTGGAGTCCGTCCTGCTCAGTCTTCCAGATGCGCCCGCCTTGTTCCTCATTGCGGTCTTCACCCGCATCAAGGACGAATCCGTCTCCCTTGGCGATGGGGATGTCGCTGTGCTCATCGAGCTCGATGGCGCTGTAGCCGATGCGCGCGATGCGTCCGACGAGCGCGCCGCGTTTCTTGCCAAAGCGTCCATGCGTGAGCGCGGGATGATTACTGCCATCAAGCCAGCCGGTGTAGAAGCCGCGCGAGAAGGTCATCTGCATGGCGTAGTGGTCTTGCTGCTTTTGCTGGAGCGCTTGCTGGGTGCTGAGCTGCGACTTGCCCATGGCGGCATCCAGTGCGTGGCGATAGGCGCGTGTGGTGGCGGCGACGTAGGCGGGGCTTTTGAGGCGACCCTCGATTTTGAAGCTATGCACACCAGCTGCGAGTAGCTCGCTGATGCGCTCCTGCGCGCAGAGGTCTTGGGGGGAGAAGAGGTAGCGCGTCTCGCCCATGTCGCGGAGGCGGCCATCGACTTCGAGCTGGTAGGGCATGCGGCAGGCCTGCGCGCATTCACCGCGATTCGCGCTGCGCTGCCCGAGGCGTTCGCTGGTGAGGCATTGACCCGAGTAGGCGACGCAGAGTGCTCCGTGGCAGAAGACCTCGATGCGCTTGTCGGTGGCGGCTGCGCAGGCGGCGATGTCGCTGAGGGAGAGCTCGCGTGCGAGCACGATTTGCTCGGGCTGGAGCTGCTCCTCGACGAGGCGCAGAGCCTCGGGGGCGGTGAGCGTCATCTGGGTGGAGAGGTGGAGCTCAAAGTCCCAGTGACCGAGCCTTTTCTGCTCGGCGATGTAGGCGGCCAGCCCCATGTCTTGGATGATGACGGCGTCGACCTTTGCCTCATGGAGGCTCTGGAGGTAGCGCGCGGCCTCGTCGAGCTCGTGGGGGAAGATGAGGATATTCATCGTGACGTAGCCTCGCGCGCCATGGGCGTGGAGGTAGCCCATGAGGGTGGGCAGGTCGGCGAGCGTGAAGTTGTCGGCTCGCATGCGGGCGTTGAATTGATCGAGGCCAAAGTAGACCGCGTCTGCGCCATTGGCGAGGGCTGCGCGTACGCAGTCCCAGTTGCCAGCAGGGGCGAGGAGCTCGGGGGAGGGCTTGTTAGACATAGAGGGGGAGGGAAAGGGGGAAGGGAAAAAAAGGGGGGGAGGGGTGTATTAGTCTTGCTTGCCCTTGGGGTCGAGGGCGTCGCGTAGACCGTCTCCGAGGAAGTTCAACGCGATGAGGGTGAGCGAAAAGAAAATCGCGGGGAAGATGAGCAGCTGCGGGGCGATCTCCATGCGATCCGCGCCCTCCTTGATGAGCGTGCCCCACGAGGAATTGGGCGCCTTCACCCCCAGCCCGATGAAGGAGAGGGTGGACTCTGTCAGGATGATACCGGGGACGGCGAGCGTGGTGTAGACGATCACCGTGCCGAGGAGATTGGGCGCGATGTGACGCAGCAGGATGCGGAGATTAGACAGACCGAGGGAGCGAGCGGCGAGGACGTATTCTTGCGACTTGATCTCCATCGTCTGCGTGCGCACGATGCGAGCGAGCGTCAGCCAACCCAGCGCGCCGATGGCGATGAAGAGGGGGACGAGGCTCATGAGCGGGGCGACACTGGCCTGTGACCAGCCCGTGCTCGCGACCACCCACGCGGTGAGCTCGCGGCTGGGCTCCTCAATGCTCAGCGAGAAGACGATGACGAGCACGATGAAGGGCAGGGCAAAGAGCACGTCGACCACGCGCATCATGATCGCATCGACGCGCCCGCCCACGTAGCCCGATACGAGACCATAGAGCAGACCAATGAGCAGCGAGACCGCGCTGGCGACGAGGGCGACGAGCAGCGAGATGCGCCCGCCGTAGAGGACGCGGGCAAAGAGGTCACGCCCCAGCTGGTCTGTGCCAAAGGGATGCTCCCATGAGGGGGACTCAGCGATGCGCGAGAGTTGCGTGACATTCGGATCTGCGACGAAGGAAAAGAGCGGCAGTGCGTAGCAGAGCAGCAGCATGAGCAGCAGCAGGGCGATGGAGAGCATGGCGGCGCGGTTGTCGCGCAGGCGTGCCATGGCTTCTTGGGCGGGGGAGCGTCCTTGTTGGAATGAGGGGGAGGGCATGATGAGGAAGGGAGGTGGCGACGGTTTTTAGGACTGCACCGCACTCTGGCGCATGCGTGGATTGATGAGGATGATGAGGATGTCCACCGTGAGATTGGCCAGCACGATGAGAGAGCCGTAGCAGAGAACGAGGGCTTGGATGAGGAAGTAGTCGCGGTCCGTCGTCGCATTGATAAAGTGCGTGCCCATCCCCGGGACTTGGAAGCAGCTCTCGACGACGAAGGAGCCCGTGATGAGTGCCGCAAAGGCAGGGCCTAGGTAGGAGATGACAGGCATGAGTCCCCCACGCAGCGCATGCACAAAGAGCAGACGCGCGGTGCTCATCCCCTTCGCACGCGCGGTGCGTATGTAGTCCTCAGAGAGTACTTCAATCACACCGGTGCGCGTCAGGCGCGCGAGATACGCGCCCGTGATGAGCCCGAGGGTGAGGCTGGGCAGCACGGCGCAGAGCCAGTTGTCCCAGCCCGCGACGCTGAGACCGGGGACGTAGCGTCCCAGTGTCCCGCCTAGCAGTGGTGCAATGACGAAGGCGGGGAGGCAGATGCCCAAGAGCGCGAGAAACATGAGACCATAGTCAAGAGATTTCCTCTGGTAGTAGGCCGCAAGCATGCCCGAGGGGATGCCGATGAGGAGTGCGATGAGCATGCCGAGGCTGCCCACGAGCAGCGAGACGGGGAAGGCCTGCATGAGGATGTCGCTGACCTGCACGCCCTCCTTGATGAGTGACGGACCGAAGTCACCGTGGAAGATGATGTTGCTCAGGTAATCAAGGTACTGAGCAAAAGCACCCTGATCCATGCCGTAGAGACTCTGGAGCTGCTCCATGATGTGGGCGGGGAGCTTGCGCTCGCCGAGGAAGGGATTGCCAGGGAGGAGACGCACGAGGAAGAAGGTGATGGTCACGAGGGTGAAGATCACGAATACCCCCTGAGCGAGGCGTTGAAGGATGAGCTTGATCATAGTGAGGGCGCGCGGTGTGTGTGAGGCGTGTGGGTGAATTCGACGGCATCAAAAGGCTGCATCTCAAGCAGACAGGGGTAGAAGCCCCGCACGAGCGGCGAGACGAGGTAGGTGCGATGCCCCCAGTAGAGGGGGATGATGGGCTGCTGGCTGAGCATGAGGAGCTCCGCCTCTTCGAGCTGCTTCATGCGCTGCTCGCGGCTCACGCTGCGCTGGGCGGCGAGGAGGTGGGCATCGTAGGCATCAGACGCCCAGCCGGTGTTGTTGTTGCCCCCATGGCCCCGCCAGAGCTCGACAAAATTCGACGGATCGAGGAAGTCGCCACTCCATGAGGAGGAGGAGACCTCATAGTCGCCATTCTGCTGCGCGGCCTTGTAGGCCGTCCATTCATAGACGCGAATCTCTGCCTCGATACCGAGTGCTTGCTTCCAAAAGGCCTGAATCGTCTCGGCCATGATGCGCTGCACCTCGCGCGAGCTCGTCATGAGCTCGATTGTGGGGAAGGTTTTTCCCGCGCTCCCCTGCACCGCATAGCCCGCCTCGCGCAGCAGCTCGCGCGCGAGCTGCTCGCGCTGCGTTTGGGTGGCTGGCTGGGCAGCTAGGCGAGGGGAGAAGCCCGCGCTCGGCGGGGTGAATCCCATCGTCGCCTGCCCCGCCCCGCGCACCACCTGCTCGACGAGCGCGTCGCGATTGATGGCCAGTGAGAGGGCGCGGCGGACGCGCAGATCATTGAGGGGCGCGCGCGCCGTGTTGAGTCGGTAAAAGATACTATTATAATAGGGGGATTGGATGAACTGCTCGCCCCCGTGCTTCTTCGCGTAGGCTATCATTTCAGGCGGCACGTTGTTGGTGATATGCAGCTTGCCATCAAAGAACATGCGCGTCTCGGTAAAGCCATTGACAATGGGAAGGAAGCGCACGCCGCGATTGCGCAGCTCCCCCTTGCGCCAGTAGGTCGGCGAGGCTGCAACCTCGAGAAAGTGATTGTAGCGATGCTCGCGTAGCACATAAGCTCCATTGCCCACCCAGTTTGGCACACGCGTCCAGCTGTTGCGGCGATTGAGCATGCCCCCGTGCGCCTCGACTTGATGCGCAGGAATGGGGAACCAAGTGTAGTGCAGCAGCAGCTCTAGCAGGTGTGGGGTCGGACCTACGAGTCTGAGCTCCAGCGTGCGATCGTCGAGAGCCTTCACGCCTACCTGCTTCCAGTCCTTCTCGCCTCGGTTGTACTCAGCTGCCCCTTCCAGAGGGTAGAGCATCTGCGCGTACTTCCCGCCGAATTCGGGATGAAGCAGACGCTGATACGCATAGACAAAGTCCTGCGCCCGCACAGGCTTCCCATCGCTCCAGCGTGCCGACTCGCGCAGTTGGAAGCGCCAGACACGCGCCGTCTCATCCGAGCTCCATGACTCGGCCACGGCGGGGTGTACCTGTGAGACATCCTGCGGGTCGGGGCGTACCAGCCCTTCTAGGAGCGTGGAGATGATGCGTCCGTCGGAGACGGCCGTGGCGAGATGGGGGTCGAGACTCTGGGGCTCAGAATTGTTGCCTACGAGCAGGATTCCTTGTTCGGCAAAGCGTTGTGCTGAGCTTTGCTCTTCTTGACAGCTGGGGAGTAGAATCAACAAGCCCGCGAGTACCAAGACCCAACAGACAACAGAGCGATAACAAGACATGAGATAAGAGATAGGGGATGAAAGAGTCATTCAGGGGAGGGAACGCTCGCGCGCCCTCATTCTACCATCACTGCTCGCGTCTATCAAGTCCGCACACGCCTAGGAAAGCAAAAAGCCTGCAAGTTGGACTTGCAGGCTTTTTTAGGGTGATGGGCAGAGAAGGATTCGAACCTTCGAAAGCAATAGCTAGCAGATTTACAGTCTGCCCCCTTTGACCGCTCGGGAATCTACCCTTTTTGCGATCCACCGTTGGGTGGGTGCGGGGTCATTATAGAGAAAGATCGATGATGTTGCAAGCTTTTTTTTGCTATTTCGCGATTTTTTTCGAATTTAAATTCTGAAATCTCTGTAATATGTTGATAGATAATGTTGTCGTATTTTGGAAGAAATGAGTATTTAGCCTCTCTCAGCACAGACCCTCGAGTAAACACGAGTTGAGCTCATCATGAAGGCTCTTCTCAGGGGGTAGAAAAGAAAGGCGAGGGGGAAAATTGGAGCGACACTCCGCCAGAATTCTACCATGAGAATCTGATGGAGTGCATCAATCATTGAGAACTATTGAAAGCAATCAGGCGAACTCCCACCTCACGCGGCGGCGATACGTCACCCCTGCTGGCAATTCTATGCTAGGGAAGTGCGCGTGATGAGGCGCATCAGGGTAGCTCTGAGGCTCAAGTGCTACCCCGCCGAAGGGGTCGGGCAGATAGTAACCCGTGTAGACCTGCAAGCCCGCAGCATCTGTCCACAGTCGCAAGCGTCGTGCGCCAGCTCGTAGCTCCACCTGTGGTTCGCAATCTGATGGAGTGAGGCAATAGTTATCATCATAACCCAGAGGCAGTGATTTCCTCTCTCCCACGCGTGATGCGAGCAGGACAGGCTCACTGAGGTCATAGGGAGTGCCTGCGACAGGCGCAATCTCGCCTGTAGGGATATTCTCCATCATGGGCGTATACTGTTGTGCGGCGACGCGTAGCTCGTGCTGGAGCATATCGTTCTGCTGGCTGAGATTCCAGTAGGCATGATGGGTCAGATTAAGTAGGGTGAGCTGATCTGACTGAGCCTCTAGATCAAGGCAGAGGCTGTTGTCTACGAGGCTGTAGGTAGCAAGTAGTCGCAGCTCGCCAGGGTAGCCCTCATCGCCATCGGGTGAGACGAGGCTGAGCACCAAGGAGCTCTCGCTGTGCGACTTGACACACCATAGTTGATCAGAGAAGCCGCGCGACCCCCCATGCAGGTGATTGCTCCCATTATTAATAGCTAGTTGGAGATGGCGTCCATCACTGAGCGTGACACATCCATGCGCAATGCGATTGGCGACGCGTCCGCAGATAGCTCCGCAGTAGCAGCTATCTGCTAGCATCGCCTTGCTATCCTTGGGTCCGTAGAGCAGCTCTTCTCCGTGGAGTTGTACCGAGAGGAGGCGCGCTCCGTAGTCGCTGATGATGACGCGGAGTTGATCGTGTTGCAAGGTCAAAAGTTGGGGAGGGGTCATAAAGAGGGATCTTTTCGAGTGACGTTTGATATAATCTGTGTGAGAAAAGGCGATCTCAAGGGATGTCGTTTCTCAGCGCACGTGCATCGTTGCTTGAGTCGACTATTCATGCTGAGTTCGTATGCAGATAATAGCTTTTAAGAGTGAGATAATTCAAGCTAAAAGTCAAGAAGCAATCCTTATACTAATGAATCTTCCTATACGCCGCAGAGCTATTCGAGAGCTTTCTTTGGCTTGCTTATAGTCAATTCGCGAAATTGAGCTTCAACAGGATGTCCTCCCTTGCGGCAGCATAAAAAAGCTCAAGAATGAATCATTCTTGAGCTTTTTGAGTTATATTTTTGAGATTGCAAATATCTTCGGTGTGTCCGGTGAGTGATTATCTTGCCCGTCAGGTATGATCACGATATTTTCTTCGCGATCTGCCAGAATGTTGAGATCTCTATCATCAAAGAGGCATAGTTTAAAAGTGTCTGCGAGCTGCATGACCTCAAGAAACGGCGGGAGTCGGAGCACCCCTTCTTCATTACGATGGAAAACAATCGAAATAAAGCGATCTAGCATAACTTGAGCTCGAGCCCAGCAATCAGAAACGATGCCGCGTTGAGCAAACATGGCACTAAAAAAAACACGCATGTCTTCCCATAGTGCCTCAAAGAGTTCAATCTCGACCTCTCGATGGAGGTAAAAGAGATCTTCTCTGAATTGGATGTATTTTTTGTTATTCATGTGTAGGTGTTAAGAGGTGGTAAGTAGATGCTAGCACATGGGCTAAGCAAGGTCAATAGTGAAAACAAAAGCTCCAGTCCATCACGGGGCACTGGAGCTTAGGAGAGACGATTTAAAGAACGCTTATTCAGCGATCGCGGTCTCAGATGCAGCAGCAGCGCTTTGCTCTGGCTTTTCAGTTTCAATGATTTCACCAATAACGGTGAGATTGACGCTGATTGTCGCTGCTACTTCGGGGTGCAGCTTGGCAATAATGTCATACTGCCCAGACTTTTTAAGGGGCTTCTCGAGCTCGATGCTGTGGCGGTTGATTTCGATGCCTTGAGCGGCGAGCGCGTCATGGATCTGCTGGTTGGTGATAGCTCCAAAGACCTTGCCTTGCTCACCTGCTTCCAGTGTGAGGGCGACAGACGTCTTGGCGATCTGGGCGGCAATAGCTTGGAAGTTCGCGAGCTCAGCGGCTTCACGCTCTGCACGCTTCTTCTGGAGCATGCTGATGAAGCGCCTGTTGGCAGGTGTTGCTTCAAATGCAAGGCCCTGAGGGATGAGATAATTGCGGCCATAGCCGCCCTTGACCGTGACGAGGTCGGCTTCACAGCCCAGACCTTCGATCTTGGTCGCCAGAATAACTTTCATGTTTGCCATAAATATATTTGGTGATTGAGGTTAAAAATGCGGGGCTAGTGTATTCAAATCATATTTAGAAGTCAAGACTCTTTTTAATCTAGGGGCTTGATTTATGCATCAAAAGAGGGCACTATAAGCTCATGATTGCCTTTGTACGCGGAAAAGTAGTCGAGTCTCGCCCCCAATGTCTCATCCTCGATGTGCACGGCGTGGGCTACGAGCTCATCATCCCCCTGTCTACCTTTGACCATCTCAATCCCACAGAAGGTCAAGAGGTCACGTTGCGTACACATTTTCATGTGCGCGAGAGCATGCAGCTGCTTTACGGCTTTGCAACCGATGCCGAGCGTGATATCTTTCGCCTCTTGATTGATCGCGTCAGCGGTATTGGACCTGCGACCGCAATCTCCATCCTCAGTGGGCTTTCGCTCGATAGCTTTAAGGCAGCCGTCGCTGCGGGTGATGCGAGCTCTATCTCACGCGCGAAGGGGGTCGGAAAGAAGACCGCTGAGCGCATCGTCCTTGAATTGAAGGACAAGGTCGGTCTCGCGGCGACCTGGCAGGCGCAGCAGCAGGGCGCGACGTCACAAGCCGCTGCCGATGCCGAGCTCGCTCTTATCGCCCTCGGATTCAAGCAGGCTGACGCCCGTAAGGCCATTGCTGCCCATCTCAAGGAGACCCCCGAGGCTAGCACCGATGAGCTCATTCGCTCGGCGCTGCGTCGCATGAGCTAATCAGCCCCAGCGCAGAGCAAAGTCTATGTCTTCTAGACAGCATTGCTCCATAGCGAGCTCGCGCATCAGGGTGCGCAGGAGTAAAAGACAGGCGGCCGCGTCAAAGTGTGCATCATGCCAGCTCTTGGCAGGGACGCAAGCGCGCAGCTCCTTGCTGATGTCGAGTAGATCGCAAACATGCCCTAGACTATGATCCTTGAGATCTGGCAGGGCGCGTCGTACGAGCTTGAGCGTATCAAGCCATGGGCCAAAGCTGTGACCGGGGAAGCATTGTAAGAAGCGCCGCTCCGTGCCATCATTGTGCGCTACAAGCACCTGCCCCGCAAGACGCCTCTGGTACTCGGGCCAGAGCTTGACCATGGACGGAGCGTTTTTCAAATCCTCTGTGCTGATGCCATGCACCTGCGCCGCCGCCCAGTGGATGGGCCTGTGGCAGGCAATGTAGCTCGTAAAATGCGTGAGCTCCCCATAGAGACCCACGCTGTTGACAATACCCACCTGCACGGGGGCATCATTCTCGCCGACGAAGACACCGGCTGATTCAAAGTCTATAGCTGCGTAGTTGAGCTCCACGAGAGGAAGCCTCGCGAGCTCCGCATGACTATCCATCACCAGAAGAGAAGGGCGCAGAGCAGCATCACCGCTCCATAGAGTGTGCCCGCGATGGCACCTAGGCGCAAGAGTGTAGGACGCTCGCAGATCCAGTCAACCATATCGCGGAAGATATAGGGCTTGGCTACCCAAAACATAGCCACTGTGAGGACAGGATAGCACCAGAGGGGGATGAGGAGGCGCGTGAGGGGCTCTTTGAGAAAGGCCGCTGTCAGCGGGACGCACACGGCGAGTAGGATGAGAAAGCCCAGTGCACGCGCAAAGAGATTCTCCTTGACCATGGAGCTGAGCACAAACCATGTGATGGGAGCAGCGATGAGTAAAATGCCACGCATGGCCTCAAAGCTAAAGAGGTCAATGGTGAGGGGATTCCAAGGAGCATCCAGCATCAAAAGCATGAACCAAAGCATCCCAACCCCTAGAGTAATCTGCCCGAGCAGTGTGGCTTGGGGCAGCTCGCGTAGCATCTTGCGCGTGCTCTCTGGCGAGAGCCAAGCATAGACATGGGTGAGGATAAGGATGAGCCCGAGGATGATGCCCGCACTACTGAGGCTGAGTTGCTCGTAGGCGTGAGTGTGGGAAGCGTATGCTGACATAATGATCTGCGCCCATATTACCCTGTCAATCCTGTAGAATCAAGTTTATTCTTCCCCGATGACCTCACTTGTGTACCTGCTATGAATTGACAAGAAGGCAAAAGACGAAAGTCCACGAGAAAGAGATTCCAAAATCTAGCTCCGCACACGGACTAGGAGAGGCATAGTCTCCTCCTTAGAGATTTTGAAACTCTCCTCAGCTGGATTCTTTCGTCTGAGCTCGTAATCGCGCTATTGAAAGCTCAATTACTTGATTTTCTTTTTGAGGACAGGGGATGCCTTAAACGCCACATGCTCGCTCTCAGGGATGTCCATGGGCTCTCCCGAGAGGGGGTTGCGACCGATGCGTGCAGGTCGAGTCTTTTTTTCAAATGTACCAAAGCCTACTATCTGCACCTTCTCTTGGGAGACGACGTGAGTGATTGCTTTGAGTGTTGCATGAAGAGCATCCGAGGCATGTTGCTTTGTAGCACCAGTTCCCAGTTCTTTCTGGATTACGTGAATGAGTTTTGCCTTGTTCATAATAATGGGGAGGTTAGGATGCAATATATATACAACGAAAAACGCAAAAAAGCAAGTTGTATTTTCGAATATTTTGCTAATTTTAGTGTTTTTTCTTATGCTTAATGTCTTACGTTTTTAAGGATTGAAAAATTGTAAGATATTGAAAATTTGTCTTTTAAATGTTAGAGGGAATCTTTTTTCGCGATAAGTACGGTGATAATTGAATACGAAGACGAAAGCTGGGTGTTGAAGGGTTTTGAAATGTTAAAATTTAAAATATCGAATCAATTCGCCGTCTTTGAAATCGACGGCTGCGCCACGCGCGTGCTCAAACCATGCACCCGTACAAAAGAGCTCTCGCTGCGCGCGTCGCCATGCGCCGCAGCGATGAAAATGTCCAAAGATAATATGCCGACTCTCGGGGGCAAACTGCCTCGCAAAAAGCTCCGCCCGATGCGGTGCTATTAACCATGCACGCAGGATGTTGTAAGGGCGCTGCGGAGGCCAAAAGCAATGAAGCATCTTGTTTAGGAGAGGGATCGGTGTATGCAATCGCGACTTGTGTACAGGCCTGACGTGCAGAGAGAGCGCGCGAGCAAGCTCTAGTTTTGCTCGCAAATCATGTCCGCGGGTCGGGTAGCTGGCGATGAGCGCATCGCTGCTGGCTCTATCATAGAGATACTCCCATCCCCAAGGAGCGACCTCATCAAAAAACATATGCCCGTGCACAACTATCGTGCTGCCGCCCCAGAGCCTCAGCATCATGTGAGGGGCATCCGTATCATGGTTGCCCGCCAGCTCAATGAGCTGGATGCCCGCCCGCGCGCAAGCCGAGCGGAATCGCTCACGCAGAGCAAGTCCCTGCTCACGGCACGCATGCGCGGGACGTGTCTCTGCTAGATCCCCTGCGATAACGAGGATATCCACGCCCTGCATGCGTGCGACGAGCTGCTCGGGCTCAGGCACACGACTACGGGGATGTCCATAGTGAAGGTCTGATAAGATGCGCACGCAAGTGCCGTGCTCTGGTGTGAGAGAGAGCACGAGACTATTCTCGCTTGTTGTCGATTCCTGTGTGTTCATAGCTGTATTTTTGAAAAAAGAAGAGCAACGAGGCATCCAACGTTGCCTCGTTGCGAAAAAATACTCAAGATCTTTATGCTGTGATCGTGAAGCAGTCTTTACGAAGGAGGACTGCCTGCGCCGAGTCGCTGTCGGAGAGCCTCATAGAGACAGACCCCCGTCGCAACCGATACGTTGAGGCAGGGGACTTGTCCCTGCATGGGGATATTGATCAGGTAGTCACAATTCTCCTCAGTCAAGCGGCGCATCCCACTGCCTTCTGCACCCATGACGAGGGCAACCCCGCCGAGAAAGTCCATCTCATAGAGGCTACGATCGGCCTTGTCCGAGGTACCCGTGATCCAGATACCCGCCTTCTGCATGTCTTTCATCGTGCGAGCGAGGTTGGTCACATGGATGAAGGGGACGTGGAGTGCCGCTCCTACCGAGACACGCATGACGGTCTCGGTGATGGTGGCAGATTTATCCTTGGGCGCAATCACGGCGGTGACTCCTGCCCCGTCCGCAGTGCGCAGGATTGCCCCAAGGTTATGCGGGTCTTGGATACAGTCGAGGATGAGATAGAGCCCCTTGGGCTGCTGCTCGAGGAGATCAACGAGCACGCCCTCAGGGTGGGGCTTCATCATGATCTCTCCGTGCCTGACCTCACTCTCGGCGCAGAGTGTGTGCTTGTTGGCACGTGCTTCGCGCTCCTTGAATTTTGACTTAAAATTCTTGATCATATGCGTGTTTTAGATATCCCAGTGATCAAGCCAGCGGAAGGAGACGACCTTGAGCTTGCGGCCCATGACTTTGTTCATATCCGAGAAGGAGTCGCTAGACTTGCTGCCATCTGGGTTACGCTCGCTTTCGTACGGATTGTTTGTGGGATCGACGTATTCAATGCTGCGTTGGACGATGGCCTCGCACCATGCTTGGGCGAGGATGGCATCCTTGCTATTGCGTACGCAGCCATAGGAGCGTACGACAAAGGTGTCGTCGCGCAGGGTGAGAATATTGCTCAGAGACATGAGCACATCACTCTGGATGAGGTAGCCAGGGGCTGCCGTGTGGATTGAACCCAGAGCTGCCTCGGGGAATTTGTAGAGCCTGCCTTCGATTTTCTGATCGACCATGACTTCATTGAAGTTCTCATTGATGGAGGTTTTATCGATGGCTGCTTGGAGAGCACCCGAGAGGGCGTGCTCCGTATTGCTTGCATCCAATCGACGGTTGATGAAGTCGGACATGCTCAGGAAAGGACCGCGCTCGCGTACCTGCTCCACGATGCGCTCGGCGAGCTCTTGGATAGAATTGTTGTCAAGCTTGCGTACCTCTCCCCATGCCGCGAGTAGACCATCACCATTACGCAGATCCGTGGAGCCACGCATCATGCTATAACCGCCGAGCGAGTCAATGCTCTTGTCCGTGGTGGAGACCATGAAGCGCGAGAAGAGCACATCGGTCTCATTCTTGCCTTCCTCGACGAAGGAGAGCTTGCCGTTGACATTGGACACTAGCTGACGCTTGGAGAGACCACGCAGCGTAGCGGCCCATGCCTCCACCGAGGTAGAGTTCACGTTGAAGCCCCCGTCAACCATGAGGAATTGGGCGATGTACTTCCATCCATCCTCTGCCATGACACGCTCAATGATCGCATCGTTGCTGTAGGGATTGTCTGCCTTGACGTGTCGAGAGACGGGCAGGGGATTCTCATCGTTGAGGAACTCTGTCAGTGTGGTACGAGCATCAATGGTACCTGAAGCCGAGGGCATATCCGAAACAGAGGAGGTGAAGAAGCGATCCCAGAGCGCGTCATTGATGAGCAGTCCATGGTCATAGTAGTCGTCAAAGATCTGCTCTTGTCCGTAGATGAGAGGGTAGTTATTATTAAAGACGACGTGAGTATCATCAGCAGGGAGAGCTGGATCGGCAAAGGAGTTGCCAATGCCCACAGCGGGAACACCCGACTGGTACTGCTGGCGCACGAGATTGGAGCTACCGCCATCAAAGACGGTGCGCTGTGTACCCTTGAACCAGCCAGGTAAGAGGCGCATACCGTTGTATCCTGCCAGCGAGAAGGGGGGGTGCATGGCTACCTCCTGCGAGGAGATGAGTGACACCTGCTCCCCATCGCTGGAGACCCCGTAGAAGCCGCGTCCATTGATACTATCAAGAGGGGCTGTTGTCAGACCACCGCCGACCTCGATGTTGACGAGCTGGTAGGGGTGGTAGGTGCGCATCTGCTCATCGGGCTCAGCGAGGCGAGAGCCAAAGAAGGCGGGGCTGGAGTACTGCCATGACTTGGTACGGTAATCCCCCTGCGAGAAGCGTGTGCGCAGCGTGCCATTAGCCGATTTGGGCACGATACCCACGGCGGCGACGTAGTAGGGCTGATCCACATCATTCATCGAGGTGGTCCAGTAGTCCATATTCATGATATCAAGATCCTCTGTCGTGGTATCAGGATCATACCAGCCTAGGGTATAGCGCTGGGGCGAGTTCAAGTACTTACCTATGGCATCGCTGGAGCGATCCGCCTTGTGCAGTCCCATGTAGCCTACGCGAAAGGTGAGCATCTCGCGTGAGCCTGCAAAGAAGTATCCTAGATTGCGATTGTCGATAAGAATGGGCGTATTACCACGTGAGGGGTCGTTGTGCGCACCAAAGCGCAGGTTGAGCGGTCGCACGCGATTAGCCAGACGTTCGGCGGTTTCCTGACTGTAGAAGTAGGCCTTGAGACCCGAGGTCGTCTTGGGGTCATACTCATTGTAGAAAGGGTTTTCAAAGGCTCCTGTAACGCCTCCACTACCATCGCTACCTGCAGCCGTACCATTGGAGGGCGAGAAGATGAGAATCTCCCCTGGTGCAAAGACGATGTCTGCACTCTCATTGCCCTCCGTTTTGATGAAATACTGCCCATAGTCCTCGCCAAAGCTCTGTGCTATGTCGTAGGCTGTGCCGTTTGCCCCCGCGCTCAGATTGTTTGGGTCGGGATTGTAGGGCTGGATCATGCAGTAATTCGTCCAGCGATGAGGGAGTCCATCGCTGTGCTGTGACCAGCTCTGCAGCCACATGGTCTTGTAAGGGATGGTGTGTACCCAGAGCTTTTTACCAGGGATGCGCATCTCCACATTATAGGGATTCCACCAGAGGACAACAGGCGTGTAGCCAACACTGAGCTTGTAGGTGCCATTGTCATTGGGCTCCGTGTACATGAAGAAGCTCTTCATGTAGGAAAGCAGCACGGGCCAACGCGCGTAGCCCGCCGTCTTGGAGCCCTCATCAAGCAGTGTTTTGATATCATAATCAGATTCCGCCGTCGAGTTCGTATCAAGGATATGCTCTTCCTCATTCATTGGTAGAGCACTACCACTCATACGCGTATACGCTGTATTAAGATTACCTACGAGGCGTCCATGGAAGGCATTCGTCGTAGAGTCCCCCTTGGGCCAAGTATTGTGGTAGGCATGTAGATTCTGCCAGCTGCCAATGGGCTTGTCACGCGTCTTGCTCTCAGCGACCTCGCCACCTTGCTCGACGATAGGCGCGTCCTGTGCCGTGCGGCGGGCAAACTCGGTGCCCGCAAGCCCCTCTTTGTTGAGTAAGAGCGAGAGGTCTTGCTTGAGCCCACCCATGCGTATATTGGTAGGCAGGGTGTAGGAGCTTGTGGTGATGTCAAAGAAATAGGGTGCTCCCGCGCTGCGAGAGGCCTTGTTGGCTAGAGGGAGAGTCTGGAGAGTGAGCAGTTTCGCATTGTCGCTGATAGGCTCAGCGAGCTCCTCATAGAGCACACTGCCGACAAAGGAAGGAGTGGGCGTATCCCAAGTGCGGCGCAGTGCGGTGACGGGGTCAGAGGTGGGCTCGACATCCTCGATGGTGATTTTTGCCTTCTGATTTTCACCTCCTACCCACCACGCGTATTGTGTTGTATTTTGGCCGCGTGAGGGCATGCTAATCAGGTCAGCGTAGACGTACTGAGTGGGCGAGGCATTGGCACCCAGTGTCCCTTCGCCAATGAGGCAGATACGCTCGCCGGGGTTGCTATTGCTGAGGTCTTTGTAGGCTTCAAGCTCAGTAGTTTTCTTCTCATTGCGGGAGGAGATGAGCCAGCGGCGGAACATGGAGGGACGCCCCTTTTCATAGGTGTCTTGAATTTTACTGCCCTAGCCACTGACGCTTCGTCCGTAGATAGGACCATCCCAGCTATTCCATACGCCTAGGATGTAGGGGCTCACGCCTTGATCGTTGCTGTTCATGATGCCCGAGTTGGCGGTGACGCGCTGATCAGGTCCTACCTCTGATTGGAGGGTTGCAATCGCAGCATCAAGACCGACGCGCGCTTGCTGACGCGCCTCCTCAACGAGGAGTTTCTGTGCGGCGATACGATTACGACTGGCGACCAGAGACATTAGACCTATCGCAATGAGCGCGATGAGTATCATGAGTACCATGGTGGCGATGATGGCAAAGCCTGGTTGTTGCTTTGCTGGTAGTTTACGATGCGTTTTCATGCTTCTTGATGAGGAGGGGATCTAGAGAGGATGTAGATACCACGAGATTATCTGTAAAGATGTGATACAGGGGTGCTTCTATCATCTGCTCCGCGTGATTGATCGATATTTTCACACTGGGGTTGTTTTTCATGTTTGAATTTACACAAATGGCTTAAAAAATCAAGCTAAATTTGTATACATTCTACAGAGTAACGAAAAGCATTTGCACTCTATTGCGGGAGTCTCGCTTATTCTCTCTTGACCTCGGGGGGTGGGGAGGGTAGACTGCTTGGCATGCAGCAGATCCAACAGATGGAAATCATGGCACCCGCGGGCTCTTTTGAATCACTCTCCGCCGCTTTGCGCGCTGGTGCTCATAGCGTGTATTTTGGCGTTGGGCTCTTCAATATGCGTGCGCGTAGCACCGTGAACTTTCAAGTCTCCGATCTCAAGGGAGTCGCCCGTCGCTGCCATGCCTACGGGGCAAAGGCTTATCTCACTTGTAATGTCATTATCTACGACCACGAGATTGAGCCCATGGAGGAGCTGCTCCGTGAGGCGAAGGCTGCTGGTATTGACGCGGTCATCGCGGCTGATATGGCGGTGATCACGTACGCGCATCGCATAGGACTCTCGGTGCACATCTCCGTGCAGGCCAATGTGTGCAATATCAGCACGGTGCGCTTCATGGCGCAGTATGCCGATGTGATGGTGCTCGCACGCGAGCTCAAGCTCAGTCAGGTGCGCTCCATTATAGAGGAGATACGCGCTCAAGATATTCGCGGACCGCTCGGTGAGCTGGTGCGCATCGAGATCTTTGCCCACGGAGCTCTCTGTATTGGTATCTCGGGGAAATGCGGCATGAGCCTCTCAGCCTACAATGCGAGCGCGAATCGCGGGCAGTGCTACCAGCTCTGTCGTCGCAAGTACCGCGTGACGGACCTGCAAAGCGGATTTGAAATGGATATTGACAACGAATACGTCATGTCTCCCAAGGATATATGCACGATACGCGTGATCGACCAGCTCGTTGAGGCCGGCGTCTCAGTATTCAAGCTCGAGGGGCGCGGCCGCTCAGAGAGCTATGTCTCCACCGTGACGCGCGTCTACAAGGAGGCTGTAGCCTGTTGCGCGGCGGGTGAATGGACTGCTGAAAAAGTACCCGCTTGGGAAGAGGAGTTGCTGCGTGTATTCAACCGCCAATTCTGGCAGGGCGGCTACTACCTCGGCGAGGACTGGGATGTCTGGAGCGGCTGCTCCAACAGCCTCGCCATGGAGCAGCGTCAGCACCTTGGACGCGTCATGCGCTGGTACCAGAAAGCAGGTGTGGCACAAATACGCCTCGAAGCCTCCGCTCTCAGCCTCGACGATGATATAGAAATCACAGGTCCCACAACGGGACATGTCCGCCTCAAAGTGGCGGAGCTGCGCTATGATAATGATGAGGGCGAGACTCTGATTGCCGAGACTGTGCCCAAGGGCTACATGGCTTTTCTCCCTATCAATGTGAAGGTGCGCCACGGGGACAAGGTCTATCTCGTCTCACGCCGTCGCCTCGGCTAGCCCACAGAAAAAGACTCCCTCAGCGAGGGAGTCTCTTATGAGAGGCATTAGCGTCCGCGTATGATGTCGATGAGCTTGGGCAGATTCATCTTCTCTTTGCGCAGGATATCTTGGAGCTCATTGATCTCCTTGCGCGTTGCCTCCTCATTGTAAAGGACGAGGAGTCGCAGTGCGTCCTTCGCGGAGAACTGACGCACGATGGACTGGAGCTCAAAGAGCTGCTCAATAGCTTGCTGTTGATCCTTCCCCTTCTGCGCCTCTCGAAGAATAGTCACAAGGGCTGTCAGGCAATCGACAGGATCACCGCTACGCTTGGCCTTGGCGAGAGCCTCCTCTGCAGGATTGCTGCAGGAGGATAGGATCAGGGCGGGAATCGCAGTGCTGGTATATAGGATGTATTTGTTCATGTTGCTGAATATTACTTGAGTCTAATGGGTTGATTCATTTGCTTTAGGAAACGTAAGGCTGAGTGAACATGCTGATCAATCCGGGTATCGTCGAAAGAGCCCACCGTGAGATCGAGCTGGAGGATGCGATCGACTTCTTGGTTGATCTCTTTATTTTCACGCAAAAAGCGTTTTTGAAGCTTCTGTTGCGCTTTCTTATCAAGACCCTTGTAGAGGTGATAGAGCGTCACAATATAGCGCTTGCCCTGATCAAGGGTCTGCTGGTCCTCTATGCTTTCGAGCACGTCTTCACCGACCTCAAAAAGCTCTTCAGGTGTGCGCGCCTGAGCGACACGCTCCTCGAGTGAAGGACCGCAGGAGCAGAGAAAGAGGGTCGTGCTTAGCAGGATGGAGTGGAGAAAGGTCATGATGCGCTACTGTCTATCAGGGGGGTGAGAATCTCATGGAGCTGCTCATAGCTCTCGACGCGTGAGAGCAGTGGGCGCAAGGGCTTTGTCCCCGCTATGCCCTTGGCATAGGCGAGAAGGCGTGCTCTCATGGCTCTCATTGTGTTGATGGTCGAGCCGTAGTGCTCACTATCCAGCGCGAGGCGCGTGTGGCGCAGCATGAGCCCGAGGCGTGCCTGTGCGCTTGCAGGTGGTGGCACGATGCCCGTCTCAAGATAATGTCGGCATTGGGAGAAAATCCACGGATCATTCATCGCCGCGCGTCCTATCATCACCGCCGCTACTGCCCCACGCTCGCGCAGGTCACGCACCTGCTCGGGGCTGCGAATATCGCCGTTGCCAATGATGGGCAGATGGGGCAGCGCGCGCGCGCAGGCCTCGATCACCGACCAGTCGGCCGAGCCACCGTATTGCTGGGAGCGCGTGCGCCCATGGATAGCAATCGCACGCACACCTGCGTCAGAGAGTCGTTGGGTACACTCGAGGGCATTGATATGGTCCGCATCCCAGCCTATGCGGATCTTGACCGTCACAGGACAGCTCTCGTGCATCTCACGCACGACCGTGGAGGCGATCTCTTGGAGCAGCGGAAGGTCTTTGAGCAAGGATGAGCCGCCATTCTTCCCCACGACCTTGGTGACGGGGCAGCCCGCATTGATGTCGATGAAGTCGGGCTGCATCGCATCATAGATGATGCGCGCGGCCGCGGCCATGTTGCTTGGTTTGCTTCCGAAAATCTGCACGCCCAGAGGGCGGTGCTCATTGCAGAATTGCACGTAGCGGCGATTGCGCTCCCATGCCTGCAAGACCCCCTCCGCAGAGACGAACTCCGTCATGAGCACATCCGCCCCCATCTCCTTGCAGATGCTACGAAAGATGGGATCGGTCACCCCTGCCATCGGAGCGAGATAGAGGGGAAAGTCGGCGCGAGGGGCGGGGAGAGGGAGAAAACTCAGCGAGGCGGGCATAGAGTGGGAGCAAAGCGAGAGTGGGCGATTATCTGTAGGAGGCGCAGCGATTCGTCCAGCCAGCCAGCCAGCGTTGCTCTCCGCGGGAGGCGGGCGCATTCTCGACACGACGGCGCAGCACGGCGGCTGCCGCGCGGGAAAACTCCGCCGTAGCAGCGGCTCCTTGCGGACGACCGCGCATCTCCTCAAGCACTTGGAGCAGTCCCCAGCCCTGTCCTTGATAACGCTCGCTAGGCGAGAGCCCTTCGCCCTTGAAGTTCACATAGTCGATGAGGCAGTAATTCCCACGAGCACTGCGCGCGAGGGCGTAGTAACGTGCGGCGACATTCTCAGGCTGGCGACTCGCGGCGAGCATGGCGGGCAGAGCCTCACGTGAACGCTTGACGAGGAAGTCGGCCTGTAGCGAAATATTGCTGCGCAACCACTGGCGCATCTTGTTGGCAAGCGCACTCTTATCGGCGAGGAAGGCCGCGCGATTCGGCCAAGGAGCATAGCCCTTAAGGTAATCTGGGACGCGCACGCCGCGCGCCTCGGCAAAGCGGACAAAGTCGGGGAAACTCTCTTTGAAGTGAGGAGTCACCCCTGCTGGAAACCAGATAAAATGTGCAATCCCAAGCGAAGGGAAGTCCTCGCCCACATTCCAAGAGACGAGACCTTGTACACTACCTGCGCACTCATTTTTCCACACCATTTGACCGATGGCTGCGGTTGATTGTTGAGGTAGCGCGGGAATGGGGGGGAGACTACGGGATGAGGTGCGAGGGGACTGCTGTGAGGAGCAGCTACTAGCCAAGGTGGCTATTGCGAGGCAAATCATAAGGGGGCGATACATAAGGAAAAGGCTGCTTGTGGTTGATGTGCTATGCCTAGACTATCATAAATGGATGCATGAGTAAAGAAATGAGTTGGTATGACGTAGAAATCAAAATTCGTTATTTCCACAGCATTTACAATAAGACTGTTAACTATTAAAATCTACGTTCGATTATTTATGGTTATGTTATACTATCTATAATGCAATAGTATATAAAATAGCTCTGGAGGATAGCCTCTCTGTGGCTATGTCATAGCTCTCATCATCTTTATTTTATCTTGAAAAAGGGCTGGTTTTTTTAAGAAGCTTTTGAGGGCGAAAGATTTTCATTGACTTGAGATGACAAAAATGCTACTCTGAACATTCATCTTAACGAATACACTTTCATTTAAATACCAAATTACTACGATCGTGGACAACAATAACATCCTAGCTTCAAAAAAAATCATCACCGAGCGCAAAACATTCTATATCGATCTCAAATCAAATGCACGTGGTGAAGTTATCCGTATTACCGAAAAGGTAAAGTCGAATCGCGACCTCATTATGGTGCCTGCCGAGGTGCTTGATGAATTTATTGACGCGCTAAATGAGATCAAAAAAGAACTGCCAGAATAGAAGGAGAACGGTGATTTTAACAAGGTAGCAGAGCTTCTTCTCGTGTCTTAATTATTATTAAAGTATACTTTTTTTATTATGATTCTAAAGACTTTTCATTAAGTATAAGTTAGTAAGATTGTTAGAATATTATAGAATATTGTTCTGGACACTTGTAGAGTTTTGTAGTACTAAAAGTGTGGTGGGTAACAACTACACGTGAAATACAATGAGTCGAATAAAAGTATTGAAATTAGGATGGGAATTCCCACCATTAATTAATGGTGGTCTGGGAGTTGCTTGTATGGGAATCTCTAAAGCTTTAGCAAAGCTTGTCGATCTTCAGGTAATTGTGCCTAAGGCTGCGCAAAATGCTAGCTATGATGGATTCTCCTTGATGGGGGTCAATCAGATGGATCTCGTCGATCTCAAGACAGAGGTCAAGGAGCATCGCTATCAGTATGAGAGCTTTGCCATGGTGCAGCATGCTGATATTGATCTTGACCCCTACACAACGATCGAAGGGAGTAAAGGTCTTGTCAAGTTTACCGAAGATGGCAAAATCCTCTTTTCTGAAGTCCACGAATCCGATCTCAATCTTTTCCGCAGCGATGAGGATCTCTACGCAGGTGATCTCGCCCGCAAGGTGGTCGAGTACTCCAAAATCTGTGGTAATCTCGCCAAGAATATGGACTTCGACATCATCCATGCCCATGACTGGATGACCTATCTCGCAGGTGTCGAGGTGAAGCGCGCCACAGGCAAGCCCCTCGTCGTGCATCTGCATGCCTCCCAATTCGACCGCGCAGGAGCAGAAGCCCGCGGCTGGATCTATGATCTTGAGAAATACGGTATGGAAAACGCCGACGCTGTCATCCCTGTCTCCAAGTATACTGGTATCGTTGCCGCGCATCACTACGGTATTGATATAAGCAAGATATACCCTGTTCACAATGGGGCAGACCCTGTTGAGGTCTTCCGCGGCAAGAAGAAATTCCCCGAGAAGCTCGTTCTCTTCCTCGGTCGCCTTACGGCGCAGAAGGGCCCTGAGTTCTTCCTCGACATCGCGGCCAAGGTCATTGAGCACTCCAGCAACATTCGCTTCGTCATGGCTGGTACAGGGGAAAAGCTGCGCACCCTCATTGAGACGGGAGCCTATCGCCAAGTGGGCGACCGCTTCCACTTTACAGGCTTCTTGACCAAGAAAAAGGTCAACGAGCTGCTCTCTATCACCGATGTCTACTGCATGCCCTCCGTCTCAGAGCCCTTCGGACTCTCTGCTCTTGAGGCTGCCCAATTCAACATCCCCGCCGTCATCTCCAAGCAAAGTGGTGTTGCCGAGGTGATGCAAGGGGCTCTCAAAGCCGACTTCTGGGATGTCGAGAAGATGGCTGAGCACATCATCAATCTCTGTGAGGATGAGGAGCTCTACCAACAGACTGTTGAGCAAGGCGCGCAAGATATACGCAACTCCACATGGGATGCTGCAGCGGAGAAAGTCCTGCGCATCTACGAACGACTTATCTAGAAAACACTTTAAACGCTATACCTCATTCTTACGCACTATGAGCCTTGTTACACTCACCTTTCACGCCCATCAGCCCAATCGCCTCATCCCCTATGATTTTTTCAAGATAGGGGAGCACGCCTTCTACGAAGATGATGAGCTCAACAGCCGCATCCTCAATCAGGTGACGGAGCGCTGCTACCTCCCCGCCAACCGCATGATCATGCAGCTCATCAGCATGACAGACGGGCAATTCCGCTGCGCCTACGCTCTCTCGGGCGTTATCCTAGAGCAGGCGCGCTACCATCGCCCTGACCTCATCACCTCGTTCCAAGAGCTGGCTGAGACGGGCTGTGTCGAATTCCTTGCTACTCCTTACTACAGCTCGCTTGCTTCACTGTATAATACAGAAGAATTCGCCCAGCAGGTCGAGAAGCACGCGGAGCTCATCGAGGAGCTCTTTGACCAAAAGCCTACCGTGCTGTGGAATACAGGCATGCTTTACTCCAACGCCATCGCCGCTCAAGTCTATGACATGGGCTACAAAGGCATCATGGCGAGTGGCAATAGCACCAATCAGGCAGAGCATTGTAATGAAATCTACTGCGCGCCTCTCATCCGCGACACCAAGACTCTCATCCGCAATCGTCAGCTCTCCAATGACCTCACGAGGAATCGCATCGACCCGAGCTGGGAGCACTACCCGCTCAGTCCGCAGACCTTCTCCTCATGGATCACGCAGCAGCCTGGACAGATCGTGAATCTCTCTCTCGACTACGAGCATATCGGTGAGCGTCAGACGGATAGTACTGGAGTCTTTGAATTCTGGCGCAGCCTTATCCTACAGCTCATTCAGGATGAGAATGAATTCCTCACACCTCGTGAAGCCATCGAAAAGCTCCCCTCACAGGGGACACTTGATTGCCCGCAAAATGTGAGCTGCACAGCCTATGGTACCACCTCTCAGTGGAATGGTAATGTCATGCAGCAAGAGGCTCTCAAGAAGATCAACGCGCTGAGCAGGTGCGTCAAGGCGACCAAGGATTCTGATATGATACACGTCTGGCGCAAGCTCCAGAGTGCAGATCACTTCCACTACATGGAAAAAGAGAATCGCTTCACGCCCTACCCATCGCCTTACGATGCGTACATTTATTACATGAATGCGCTGTCAGACTTGCAAGTACGTGTGAACTACAAGCCTACGAGCTCCAAGTAGAGCGCATAGTCTGCTATTTTTACGCCTAGGTCGACTCACTCCCGAGTCGACCTAGGCGTTAGTGTGTATAGAGGTAGATCGGTCTGCTTAATAGAGAAAGCGCATCAAGTCGCAAGCTGATATAAACTTGCATCCCGCGTCCTTGCGGTGTGTGTTTATACAGATTGCGTCTAGATAGAGCCCATCAAGTACGCAAGTCGTCACTGCTTCATAAGCCTCAGGCTAAGTAATAACGCCGAGTCAAGCAAATAGGCTTAGTCTTGTGCAGGCACATGTCCTAGAGCTAGGAAAAATATGCTACCTAGAGCCCCACTTAGAGCCCCACCTAGAGCTCTACCTAGGGAAGCAGCTGTTCCTTCTCCGAATATCCACACTAATGTGCCTTCGAAAATCCACATCATAGCCCACACAATAGCGCCCATAATAGCACCTACAATAGGACCTCTAGTAGCACATCTAAGAGTATTCATCCCCTCATTGCCAATTGATGCAATAGTAAAACCTATAGTACAGCCTATTGCCCAGACTGCGCTTATCAGTAATAGAGTCTCGAGATTCGGTTCTTTTATAAATCCTATGAATGCCCATGTGATAGTTCCGATGATAAGCCATATAAAGTCCCCAAAAGTGAAGTCTCCGTTACCCTGCGCACTAGACCATACAATAGAATTCACGAGAGTCATCAAAATTGCCCATAGAGCAGCTGTCGTAATGACTTGATCGCTGATAGGAGCGCCGTGTGTTTCTACTAAAAATCCTATAAGACCTCCCAAGAACGATACTAAAAATCCACCTTTAATCCCCCAAATGACAGCTCCTACGACTATGCCTGCAAAGATCCCCGCTATTATTGCCTTCGAAGTCGATGCTGTATGAAGGAGAATATCTATTATTTCTTTAAAATATACAGGCTTATCACTCGTTTCCTGTTGAGGACTAGAGTTTTTAGTAGTCTTATTTTCTTGATGCTCAGGTGTGGGTGAGATTTGTGACGTAGTAGTAGGTAAAGAATGAGGCTCAGCCTTATAGCTGGACCAAGTTAAATACACGCTAATTACAGCGCATATCGCCATGATCCAATTGGGTAGTGTTTGAGAATTCATAAAAAGTGACTGCGTTTTAAATCAAACTGAATAATGTATGAATTATACGTAGCACTTTGATGTTGTAAAGAAGAATGTCTATCCGAGAGTATTATTTTCGTATAGAGTAGTATCTCAGATAAAATAGTTCAAAATCATTTCAAATTGTGCCTTGAGGCTATTTCAAGCTCTGAAGCCGTACCTGAAAAGCCCTGCATGATCATCATGCAGGGCTTCTGAGTGTAAAATGTCTTCGCTGTGCTTATTGGCGGCGACGGCGGCGCGCTAAGAGGAGGGGGAGTGCGAGCAGTGAGAGGGCGGCTGTGCTGGGCTCGGGGATAATATCTTGAGTAAATTCGATACCAGCGATATCATAGCCGATACCTTCGAGAAGGTAGAGCTCTTGCTCGTTGAAGCTGCGCGAGATTGTGAGATTAGAAATGACGTGATCCAAGACGCCACCTGTTACGGGATGTGAGAGACTAGAGCCTGTTTTCCAAGGATCTGGATTGTAGATGGGGACTGACACTGTATCTGCGGTGATGGTGAGACTGCTACCCGGCTGGGCGAGCGAGAGGCTATCTAAACCGATGAGAGAATCCCATGCTGTAATGAGGTACAAAGGATTGCCCTGTTGATCAAGAACCTCGTGATTTTCCACTGTCGTTACTTGAGTGAGACTGGTTGTTTTCGTATCTGCGGAATACTTCAAGTTGCTAATAACGCCCATTCCATGAGCAATTTCATGAAGGAGTACGGATTCGAAATCATATTGCAGAAAGGTAGGATCGGTGTCATCTGTCAATGATTTTCCAGAAATATCGCCGTAGTAGAAATTCTGTGTATTGTTGAAGTCGATTGTAAAATCAGCGGCACTGCCAGCTAGATCACCATACCCTAGTAGCTTTGCTTGTGCCCCTGTGATTACGTTGAACTGTGTACCAGTATGGGTTTCATAGTAGTCATAGTTGGCAAGTCTGAAGGTATTATTTACTTTGTCTTCATATCCTTGCAGCTCGAAGGGGATGTTATGTATACTGGTAGGACTGGCGCTGCCTAATACATCTTTCCCAAGATCACTAAAGCTCAGATCGACTTGGATTTTCTCCTTACCAACAAGGCTGTGATTATCCTTGAGGAGGTCTGCCCAGTAGTTGATGACATTGCCTGCGGATTCTTTAAATTGAGTTTCAGTTACATGGGATCCATAAGAGACATCCTTGAAGTTTAAATGGAAAAAATCATTACTGATGCCGTTAGTTTCCTCGATCCAAGCATGGGCGGAGCAAGACAGGATGAGAGCAAGACTGAGTCCTTTGATGAGAGATGTAAGTGAGGGAGTCATATTGAGCGTATTTTAACAGATTTATATCCTGCGTCAAATAATAACAAATATTTTAATTACTATTGCTACTGAGCAGCATGGTATAACAAGTGAAATGAAAAAATCGAAACCATGATGTAATTTATCCTTGACATATGAAGTGAAACTTTTATAATCGCTCTGCCTTTTGGTCAAAAACTTGACAAAAAGTGTAAAGGGTGGACTATACCTATCTATTTTCTAACATTATGGCAACGCCGAAAAAAAATCAACCTAAGAGTAAACCTGAAGAGACGAAATCTGCTACAGGATCAACGACGCAGCAGCCCTCCAAGGCGAGTCCTGCATCTCCGTCAAAGGTAAGCAAGGCGAGTGCCAGCACGAAAAAAACAAGCAAGCCCACAACCAGCAGCAAGGCGAAACCAACGAGTAGCGCAACTAAGAAAGCCTCAGAAAGCCCCAAATCAGTGACACCTAGCACGGTCTTTGTCGATGAGCAAGTAGTCGAGTCTATCGTCGCCAAAGAGCAGAAAAAGGCGCGTAGTCGCAAGGGCTTTAGCATGCCGCGCGTGACGTCCAAGGATCTGCAAGACTTTTTCCCCGATGATACCGTCCTCAAGACCTCATTCAAGAATCTGCTCACCCTCGCCAAGACCAATGATGGCTACGTGACCGATGAGGATATCTTTAGCTCGCTTCCCGCCGAGGGCTACGAGAGTCAGGATCAAGAAAAACTCTTTGAGCGCCTGCTTTCTGTAGGAGTCGAGGTGCGTGACGTGAGCTCAACGATCACCCCGCTCGCCGCTACAGAATTGCGCTCCGAAGGGCAAGCTGAGAAGGGGGGCAGTGTTGTTGACAGCCCTAGCGTACAAGAAAAATTCCGCGAGCTCATCATTCTTGCCAATGAGCAGGGCTACCTCACCTACGATGATATCAACGAGGTGCTGCCCAATGACATGATCGAGCCCTCGGATTATGAGGAGATCATGGAGCGTCTGCGCGGGATGCAGTTCGACATCATTGATGCTTCGGATGTCGATAGCTACAGCGATAGACAGCGTCTCACGACGACGGAGGAAGAGGATGAGACCGAGAAGATGGAGGCCAAGCTCGACATCCTCGATGACCCCGTGCGCATGTATCTCAAGCAGATGGGGCAGAAGGATCTGCTCAGTCGCCAGCAGGAGGTGAGTATCTCGCTGCGCATTGAGAAGGCAGAGGCTTTGCTTCAGGACTCACTGCACAAGTTTGGCGTCGTTGCGATGTTCTACATAGACACCGCGGACAAGGTGATCAAGAATGATGAGCGATTCGATCGTATCGTTGTGGACAAGAATATCGAGCGTCGTCAGCAGTATATTTCTGATATCAAGCAGCTCATCGGCAAGGTCATCGATAGTCACTCCGATGCGCAAAATGCCTTTTCTAGCTTCCGTCAAGCGCAGCGTCGTAAGCGTGCGTTTACCGTGTATCAAAATCACTTCCGTGAGGTTCTGGGTGTTCTTTGTGAGCATTACAAGGATTTTTCGTTCAAGGGTAAGGTATATGAGGACTTTGTCAATAGGCTCAAGGAGACGCGCCAGCGTGTGCTCAAGCTTCAGCGTCAGATTGCCTCGGCTACCGATGCCTCCAAAAAGACCCATGAAGAGGCACTCAATGAGATAGAGATGCGTCTGTGGATGCCCATTGCTGACTTCCTCGATGAGTACAAAATTATGAAGTCCAGCATGCGTGAGGCTCAAAAGGCGAAGCGCGAAATGATTGAGGCCAATCTACGCCTCGTCATCTCGATTGCGAAAAAGTACACGAATCGCGGTCTTGCCTTCCTTGACCTCATTCAAGAGGGGAATATGGGCTTGATGAAAGCAGTGGAGAAGTTCGAATACCGCCGCGGTTACAAGTTCTCGACCTATGCTACTTGGTGGATTCGTCAGGCTATCACTCGCTCCATTGCCGATCAGGCTCGCACGATTCGTATCCCCGTGCACATGATCGAGACGATCAACAAGCTCATGCGCGTACAAAAGAAGCTCGTGCAGGACTTCGGCCGTGAGCCTACTCCTGAGGAGATTTCTGTCGAGTGCGGTATGCCTGTCGAGCGTGTGAGCAATGTGCTCAAGATGGCGCAGCAGCCCATCTCCATGCAGCAGCCTGTGGGCGATTCTGATGATACCTCCTTCGGCGATTTCCTCGAGGACAAGAGCGCCGAGAACCCCATGGAGGGTGCCTCCTTTGCCTCGCTGCGTGAGAAGCTCAGCGGTGTGCTGGGTACGCTCAATGAGCGTGAGCGCGCAGTTATTGAGCAGCGCTTCGGACTCAAGGATGGTAATCCCCGCACGCTGGAAGAGGTCGGTCGTCAGTTCAACGTCACGCGCGAGCGCATACGCCAGATCGAGGCGAAGGCGCTGCGCAAGCTGCGTCACCCGACGCGTATCAGCCGCATCAAGGGCTTCCTCGACACCACAGAGGTTTAAAAGGGAGCTTCTAAATTCTCGTCATTCTAAATAAGAAAAATTCAGAAAATCGCTTCACGAGGCAGCTTTTGAGTGCTTTTAGGCTAGATTTTCCCCGAATTTTCGTCTCAGAGGACACTCTGAGTCATCAATTCGTGAAAAATCCAACTCTAAAATCATCTCAAAATCTTACCTCGCGAGAAATTAGAAGCCCCCAAAAAAACATCATGTCCGTTGAATGACTCATTGACAGCCTTCGTAGCGCGTAAGCCCAACGTAGCGTCTACACTGAGCATCCTGCGAGAAAATCACACTCGTGAGGCCACGCTGAGCTTTCAGCGGTGCTGCCTCGCGAGTCTTTCTTTTTACGCCGCGCTTGTCGCCCACGCACTCAGCAAAATCGCGGAGAAGAAAAAAGCCCGTATCTGGCTGATCTGCGATGCCCTGCCCATGCAGGAGCGCATGCTTCACGAGCTGCCTCTCTGGACGAAGTGCGAGCTCGTCAATGTCCCCGAGCAAGAGATTCACATCAATCACGGGCTCAATGATCCCGAGCTCGTAGCGCAGCGACTCGACGCGCTCAAGCGCATCAGCCAGCCCGCCGCGCGCCAGCAGATCGTGCTGGTCACCCGCGCTGCGCTGCATCAATTCGCCCCACGATTCAGCGTGCAGGCGAGCAGTAGCATCATGCTACAGTGTGGACATGAGTACCAGCTGGAGCGTCTCATGGCGCAGCTGGAGGAGGCTGACTTTGAGCGTGTCGATCAGGTTACAGCGCGTGGTGAGTGGAGCCTGCGCGGGGGGATCATGGATGTCTTTCCTCTGCAATCGGCGTGGCCGCTGCGTCTTGAGTTCTTCGGCGATGAGCTCGAAAGTCTCCGCGCCTTTGACATCGACAGCCAGCTTTCCTTTAAGAAGTTGGAGCGCGGTGAGCTCGTCCTGCGCGAGCCTGAGGCGGCGCAGCGTCTTGAGGACTGGATCACGGAGAGCGATATCATCCTGAGCGCCCCGCGTGCGGGTGTGGCAGGAGATGTACACTTTTTTGAGATACCGCCCGATCTGCCCGAGGGAGTTACTCTAGAGATAGATGAGCTCGGGCAGCAAGAAGAGCTCGCTAGCTTTGCCTCGCCGCTCGGGAGCTTTGAGACGGGGGACTTCGTCATGCAGGAGGCGAAGCGCGCCCTCGCCCAGCGGCAGCTGCAGCAGTGGCAGGAGGAGGGCTGGCGCATCGTGATGTACTTCCCCCATGCGGGTGAGAAGGCGCGCTTTGAAGAGATCTGCGGCGATGACGCGAGCTGGACGGGCGTTGAGGCGCGTGACGGTGAGCTTCCCTTTGGCTTTTCCATCCCCTCGGTGAAGCTGGCCATCCTCTCCGCCGCTGAGCTCTTCGGTCGCTTCAGCTCCCCGCATGCACGTCAACAGGCGAACCGCGAGGAGCAGTTGCGCCGCGAGCGCGCCCAAGCTCCCCTGAGAGAGATCGAGGAGGGCGATCTCGTCATTCACACCTCGCACGGGCTGGGGCGCTTCGTCGCCATCCAGCGTAATGATCAATCGGGTGAGGAAGAGCTCAATATCCAATACGCAGGCGACGTGCTGCTACGCATCCCCCTCACTCAGAGCCATCTCGTCTCCAAGTACGTAGGGCTAGGCGGCAAGACCCCCGAGCTCAGCCGCCTAGGAGACGCCCGCTGGCAAAAGGCCTGCGCCGCCGCGCAGCGCGCCATTGCGGACTACGCCGCCCAGCTGCTTGAGATCCACGCGGAGCGCGAGAGCAAGCCGGGACTCACGCACCCTGCGGACTCCAGCTGGATGTGGCAATTCGAATCCAGCTTCCCCTACCGCGAGACCCCCGACCAGCTCCGCGCCATCAATCAGGCGAAAGCTGACATGGAGTCGCCTAGACCCATGGATAGGCTTATTTGCGGTGATGTCGGATTTGGCAAGACCGAGGTCGCCATACGCGCGGCCTTCAAATGCGTCACGGGCGGCTACCAAGCCGCCATCCTCGCGCCCACCACCGTGCTTGCCGATCAGCACTGGCGCACCTTCCGCGCCCGCATGAGCGAGTACCCCATACGCATCGAGCTGCTCAGCCGCTTCACGAGCACGAAGAAGGCAAGAGAGGTCATCGAGGGACTCGCAACGGGGGAGGTGGATATCGTCGTGGGCACGCATCGCATCGTCTCGAAGAATGTGCACTTTGCCAAGCTCGGGCTCGTCGTCATCGACGAGGAGCAACGATTCGGCGTGAAGCACAAGGAGCAATTCAAGCGCAATTTCCGCATGGTGGACATGCTCACCCTCTCTGCCACCCCCATCCCGCGCACGCTCTACTCAGCCCTCATGGGCGCGCGTGACATGAGCACCATCGAGACAGCCCCTCTGAACCGCATCCCCGTCCAGACCGCCGTCTGCCCCTACGACGACGAGCTCATCACCCGAGCCATCGAGCGCGAGCTGGAGCGCAAAGGGCAGGTCTTTTTCCTCCACAACCGCGTGCACGACATGGAGCTCGTGCGCGCCCACCTGCAGCAGCTCGTGCCCTCGGCGCGCATTGTCATCGGGCATGGGCAGATGGACAAGGCGGAGCTGGAGCTCGTCATGCGCGACTTCGTCGCGGGGAAGTCGGACGTGCTGCTCTCCACCACCATCATCGAGAGCGGCATTGACATCCCCAATGCGAACACCATCATCATCGACCGCGCTGATCGCTTCGGACTCGCCGACCTCTACCAGCTGCGCGGCCGCGTCGGTCGTGGCGGGCATCGCGCCTACGCCTATCTCCTGCTGCCACGCGAAGCCGTCTGTACGGGAGACGCCCGCAAGCGCGTCAACGCCATCAAGGAATACACCGAGCTGGGCAGTGGCTTCAAAATCGCCATGCGCGACCTCGAGATACGCGGAGCGGGCAACCTGCTAGGCACCCAGCAGAGCGGGCATATCACAGCCATAGGCTTTGACCTCTACTGCCAGCTGCTCAAGCAGTCTATCCAGACCCTTCAGGGCAAGCGACCTGACCTCCGCCACGAGGCGCGCCTCAAGGCCGACTTCCTCTACCTCAGCGAGACCAGCCACCAGCAGCAAGATCAGGCAAGCAGCCTCGGAGCCTACATCCCCACCCACTACATATCCTCCACCCAGACGCGCATGAGCATCTACACCCAGCTCGCGCGCGCCATGACGCTCGATGACATCGACGACTGTGAGCGTCAGTGGATAGACCGCTTTGGCGCTATCCCCGCCGAGGCACAGCATCTGCTCCTCGTGCACAAGATCAAAATCATCGCCTCCCGCGCCCGCATCAGCGATCTCGAAATCTCGGGGCAGAAGCTCATGCTCACCCGCCACGGGGACTACATCCTCATCGACAAGCGCTTCCCCCGCCTACGCTCCATTCCTCCTCTTGACAAGCTCAAAGAGACCCTACGTCTCCTCCTCAAGAATGAATCCTAAGCCATCCTCATCATGAAAAGCTGCCTTGGTATCCTCTGCATTTTTCTCCTGCTCTGCGCGCTCATTGCCTCTATCGCCTACAATGTCATAGTCAACAACTCCCTCGAATTCGAAGCCCGTGACAACACCCCCGCCCACATCAACACACGCCGCTCCAATCGCACCCCCAGCCCCACACCCGCCCTCTAGTATGTCCTCCCTTCCTATCCTCGGCTACACCCTAGGCGATCAGGCTGGAATAGGCCCTGAAATCATCGCCAACGTCCTACGCGACTGGTCGCATAGCGATGTCATTCTTGAGTGCATCGGCGAGCCCCTCAGCGATATCAAGCTCGGCGAGCCCAGCCTACGCAGCGCTCAAGCCGCGTGGGATCATCTCGAGCTCGGAGCTGCCGCCCTACGCGAGGGGCGCATCGCCGCCCTCGTCACGGGTCCTGTCTGCAAAGAAAGCCTCCATGCCTGCGGCTTTCCCTACCCTGGCCAGACAGAATTCTTTGCCGACCGCCTCGGAGTCGCCGACAATCATGCCATGTGCCTCAGTGGGAATCGCCTCTGCGTCGGACTCGCCACCACACACATCGCCCTCAAGGATGTTGCTAGCTCCCTCACTGTGGAAGGACTCGTCAAGGTAGGGCTCCTGCTCGCCGACTTTATCGCCCATGTCAAGGGCTCACTCTACCCGCGCCCCCGCATCGCCCTTGCAGGACTCAACCCCCATAATGGGGAAAACGGAGCCTTCGGCGATGAGGAAAGCCATCTCATCGAGCCCGCCTGCACCCAGCTGCAAGCCCTACGCCCCGACATCGACTATGTCGGTCCCTGCGTCCCCGATGTCGTGTATCGAGATGCCGCCGAGGGAGCTTATGATGCCATCGTCGCGCCCTACCACGATCAGGCTCTTATCCCGCTGAAGCTCCTCGACTTTGACAATGCCGTCAACGTCACGCTGGGCCTCCCGCGCCTGCGCATCAGCCCCGACCACGGCACAGCCTTCTCCTTGGCAGGTAAAGGAATCGCCAAGGACTCCAGCATGCGGAGTGCCTTTGAGCTCGGCTATCGCTGCGCGTTAAATTTCAAAAGCGTGATCTCGGCAAATGTCCCCCAGCGCAGCGGAATCCACGCCCCCGTGCCCTGATTGACATAGAGCTTCATTCCGCTAAGCTCATAGAGCCCCTTATTGTAAGAAAGGAGAGCCTCAGTCACCCAAGTCCATGGGTAGAACTGCCCTCCATGCGTATGCCCCGAGAGCATGAGTTCAAAGCCAGCCTTCGCCGCCTCGGGAGCGAGCACAGGCTGATGCGAGAGCAGGATCTGATACGCTGTCGGGACAGGCTGCGCCATCGCGTCAGCCATCGAGGGACGCACCGCATCGGGGTAGTTGCGCGAGACAGGATCGGTCACACCCGCGAGCAAGTAAGGCGTGCCGCGGTGCTGCAAGGTCACATTTTCATTCACCAAAGGACGCAGCCCCGACTCCTCAAAATAGGCGATCACCTCATCCGATGACGCGCGGAAGTAATCGTGATTCCCCAGCACACTATAGACCCCGTAGCGAGCTTTCAAGCCCGAGAGAGCTTTTAAACAAGCCTCAGGATCGGGCAAATCCATCTCTAACAGATCCCCCGTCAGCACGATGACATCGGGCTGGAGCGCATTCGCCTGCGCGACAATATCCTCAAGCCAGCCCTCGGGTCTATCCACCGTGATATGGAGATCCGAGATTTGCACGATGCGCAGGCCATCCAGCCCCCGCGCCTCAGCGGGGAGCTCGATCTCCACCTCCTGCACGCGAGGGGAGAAATTCGTCTGAATGCAATAGCCCACACACAGAAGCGTCAGCAGCAGCACCACCACGCCCGACACACGCTGCCAAGAGCGTGACTTCCTCTTGCGCAGAACCAAGAGCAGCACATCCTTGATCAGCGCGAAGAGACAGCCGAAGGAAAGAAAACCAATAGCAGAAGCCGCCGCCAGCGTCAGCGGGAAAAACCACAGCCACTCCACGCTGCGCCAATTCTGATAGGCGATAAAAGACAGACAGTAGCTCAGGATGAGCGCGCAGAGAATCCCCGATGCCACGCGCCCCCATCTCATCGGCACAATCAAACGCCTGCACAGCAAAAGCCCCGCAAAGAGCACCACCGCAAATACGGGACGCGAGAAGAAAAAGATAGCTGCAAGCAGCAGAAAAATAGCTAGATACAAGAGGGCTCGCTTCATAAACAGCCTATCATAGGTCATTTTTCACGATAATCAAGCCCAATTCCTCATGCGCATGAAAGGAAAGCATTTATGTCATAGCAATAAAAATTGATGAATTTTAAATTGACATTTGGACAAATATCAATATGATGGAGCCATGAGCAACACCATCACCCCCGAAGCGAACATGGCAGTCTTTGCCTACGATGCTGTCAAGCTGGAGCGCAAAGCGGCCATCTTCAAGGCACTCGGACACCCCATACGCCTGCGCATCGTCCACATGCTCATGGACGGCGAACGCTGCGTGTGCACCCTGCACGCGGACTCACAGCGCGACATGTCCACCATCTCCAGCCACCTCAAGGTGCTGAGAAATGCCCAGGTCATCAAGAGCCGCCAAGTAGGCAAGCAGGTCTTCTACAGTCTGAATATCTGCTGTCTCCCCACCCTCTTGAAGTGCCTCGACACCTGCGTTGAGAACAACCCCTTTCCCCAATAATTAACACAAAAAACAACAATACCAATACTGATATGACTATCATCAAAATCTACGGCCCCGGTTGCAAGAAGTGCAGCGACCTCACCGACCTCACCAAGCAGATCGTCGCCGAGCTCAAGCTCGACTGCGAAATCAAGAAAATCTCCGACCCCATGGACATGGCCAACGACGGCGTCTTTGCCACTCCCTCCCTTGCGGTGGATGGTAAGATCCTCGTCAAGGGTAGCGTGCCCAGCCACGCCCAGCTCACCGAGATCCTCCAAGGCAGCGGCATCGCCACGGGCGGCTGCGACTGCGGTGGTGCTTGTGCCGCAGCAGAAGAAAAAGCTCCCGCTGAGCCCGTAGAAGCCCCCGCTTGCGGCTGTGGCTGCGCGTGCGACGAGCCCCAGAAGGCAGAATGCGCACAGGCGCAGAGCTCGGGCTGCGGCTGTGGTGGCGGAGGCTGCTGCGGTGGTGGATCGGGTGCTGGCATCGTCAAGCAACTCATCCTCTGGATCGTGCTCATCCTCGTCGGTGTCGCCATCTTCAAGGCCGTCAGCGACAAGAAGGACGACGCGGCCGCAGCTGCGACCGCCACCCAACCCGCCATCGCCAATGGTGTAGAAGTCGTCTACTACCAATTCGGCGCCCGCTGCGTGACCTGCAAGCGCATGGAGCAGTGGATCAACGAAGTCGTCCAACAGGATTTCGCTGACCAACTCAAGAGCGGGGCCGTCGTTCTCAAGTCCGTCGAGGCGGGCGCAGACGACGTAGCCAAGTACGCGCTCTCCACCAAGAGCCTCATCATCAAGAAGATCGAGGGCAACAACGAAAAGAGCTGGAAGAACGCCGACAAAATCTGGGCGAACTGCCGTGACGAAGCCGCCTTCAAGGCCTACGTCGCCGGCGAGATCAAGAGCCAGCTCTAAGACGCCTCCGCCTTCAAATCAAGCCCCCCCTCTATCCATGTACTGGATACTCCTCTCCATGCTAGGACTCGGCATCACCAGCGCGGTGATGCCCTGCCCCCTAGCAGGCAACATCGCCGCGGTGAGCTACCTGACCCGTCAGGTACACTCCCCCTTGGCAGCCACCATCTCCGCCCTGCTCTACACCCTAGGCAGAATAGGGGCCTACGCGGGCATCGCCCTCATCCTCGGACTGGGACTCAGCAGCGTCCCTAGCCTCTCCTACACACTCCAGACAGAAATGCCCCTCTACATGGGACCTCTGCTCTGCATCGCGGGTCTCGTCCTGCTGGGCATCATCCCCTTCCCCTCCTTTGGGAAGAAGTCGGGAGGCTTCGAAAAGCAGTCCTCGGGCTTCATCGGCACCTGCCTGAGCTCTCTGGGCATGGGCTTCCTCTTCGCCCTCGCCCTCTGCCCGCCCTCCGCCGCCATCCTCTTTCTCACCGTGCTGCCCAAGGCCGTGCAGATGGATACATTCGGCTTTGGCATGAGCATTGTGAGCTTTGGCATAGGCACCGCCCTCCCCGTCGTTGTCATCGCCCTCATTCTCGTCTTTAGCGTGCGCCATGCACAAATCATCATGCGCAGCATTACTAAGGCACAATCCACCATCACCATGATCACAGGCATCATCCTGCTCGCGATTGGTGTCTACTTCATCTTCGATAAAATCCTCCTAGCCTAACTCGTCTCATGGAAGCAAAAAAAGAATTCAAATTCCTCCTCTGGCTCGTCGTCATCTTCAGCGCGGTCTTCTTCATGCCCATCGACAATGCGGCCTTCAAGACCGCGGTGGATGCCACGCTCGACCTCGCCAAGTGGTACGCCCAAGAGCATGTCGTGCTCTGCCTGCTGCCCGCCTTCTTCATCGCTGGGGTCATCTCCATCTTTGTCAGCCAAGGAGCGGTCATCAAGTACTTTGGCGCGAATGCGAAAAAGTGGGTCTCCTACAGCGTCGCCGCCGTCTCGGGTGGCATCCTCGCCGTCTGCTCCTGCACCATCCTGCCCCTCTTCACCAGCATCTACAAGCGTGGAGCAGGCCTCGGCCCTGCGGTAGCCTTCCTCTACTCAGGCCCTGCTATTAGCATCCTCTCCATCATCCTCACCGCCCGCATCCTCGGCGCGGAGCTGGGCATAGCCCGTACGGTGGGCGCGATCGTCTTCTCCGTGGTCATCGGTCTCGTCATGTCCTTCATCTTCCGCAAGGAGGAGCAGGCCAAGAAGGAAGACCAGATGAATATTGAGGCTCCCCCCGAGGAGCGTCCCATGTGGCAGACTTCCTTCCACTTCTTCACCCTCGTCTTCATCCTCGTCTTTGCGAACTGGGGTGCACCCGCCCCTGGCTCAGAGGAAGGCATTTGGCATAGCATCTATGCGCATAAGTGGCTCATCACGGCTGGTTTCTCCCTGCTGCTGTGCTTCTCGCTGATCAATATTCTCAAGATCAAGGCGATCTGGGTCATCCTCGGTGCGCTTGCGACCGCTGGCTCGGCTTGGCTGGCCTCAATGTACGTGCCTGAGCCCAAGCTCGCTCCCCTCGTCCCCATGCTCGTCGGTATCACCGCCCTCTCGCTCATGACTCTTCTTGACAAGAAGAACGAGCAGAATCGCGAATGGACGCTCTCCAGCTGGGGCTTTGCGAAGCAGATCATGCCCCTGCTCGCCATCGGCGTTGTCACCGCAGGCTTCCTGCTGGGCTCGACGCACGACAACACGGCGATCGCCGGCATCATCCCCAATAGCTGGGTCGAGTGGGCAGTAGGGGGCAACTCCCTGATGTCGAACTTCTTTGCAAGCTTCGCGGGGGCGTTCATGTACTTCGCCACCCTCACTGAGGTGCCCATCATCCAAGGGCTACTCTCCTCGGGTATGGGCAAGGGTCCCGCTCTCGCCCTCATGCTGGCTGGTCCCTCCCTTTCCCTTCCCAATATGCTCGTGATCAACGGTGTGATGGGACCCAAAAAGACAGCCGTCTACGTCGTGCTCGTCATCATCATGGCGACCATCTCGGGATTTGTCTTCGGCACTTTCTTTGGTTAAGCATTGATTGGAATCAATGATAAAGAGAGAAGGGTACCCCTTGTGGTGAGGGGTACCCTTTTGTGGTACGCCAGACATGGCGTAGTCGCTGGGGGGAGAGCCCCCAATGTGTCGCGATATAGTACAATCGATGATCAAGTAGATTGAGACGGAGCAAGTGATAGAAACTCCTCGACCGATCCTGCAAAACAGGATGCAAGGGATTGAATAAAGCGGCGGGAATGGCATGCCAATCCGAGCCAGAGCTCCCACGATACCTCGTGCATTTTTGAGATAGGCTTGTCTACTTTTTCGCCTTTCTATTCTTTTTCCTCTGCTCTGTGGGCGGTGCACTGGGAGTCAGGATGGTCGTCAGCGGGGTGATCACCGATACGGAGGCATTCACCTGATTGCGCTTGCCGCCGACGCGCCCCTTGATGGTCTTGGCCTCGACCATGGCCACAAAGTGGATGACCACAGGGATATTGCTCTTGCGCCAGCGATCGCAGGAGAGCATCACGCTCACTTCCTCATCCTCAGGTCCTGCCGTGACGAAGGAGGACTTGATCCACTTCGGTCCCTTGTAGGTGATTTGCACAGGCTTGACAAAGCCCTTCTCGCGGATGATACGTAGGCGGATGGGGACAGCCTCCTTCGCCTTGAGCTGCACCGTCCTCGGTGGATCGACGATCTCCACACGGAAGGGGGCGGGCTCGGTGACATCCACGCGGAACTCCTCGATGGGCAGCAAATGCGTGATGAAGAAGGCCTGCATCATCTCCTCCGCGGGTGCCGCCTCGCGCACCAGCTTGTCGCGACTGCTCGTGACACCCGTCCCTTGCAGCACAAAGTCTATAGGACCTGGCTTGCTACCGGGGGGAGCTGTGATACACATCTTCACCATCTTGGTACCGCCGCGCAGCGTCCCTTGGCTGAGCACAAAGCCCTTGGGCATTTTCTTGGCACTCAGGATGATGGGGCGGCGGAAGCCATTGATGCGCACAGGGTAGACGGTGAAGTGCGCTGTGCCCCCGCTGGGGATGGAGATGGCCGAGGGGCTCATGCTCAGGGAAAAGTCCTCCTCACTGTTGTAATAGCGTAGACGGTAGCTGTAGTCCTCGCCGTACTTGTTTTGCACATCGGTGAGTCGCAGGTAGTAGGTGGCCGTCTCAGGGACGGTGAAGCTGAGCTGCGCGTCCGCGTGATGCGTGATCAGCCCCTCGCGTGCATCCTCCACATCATCGGAGCGCGCGAGCTGCTTTCCTGCCTCATCATAGAGGCGCAAATCCGCATCCAGCGGTGAGCCGAGGCGGCGCGAGAGGACGTCGAATTTGAGCTTCTCGCCCTTCTTGAGCTGCACGCTGAACCAGTCTTGATCGTAGTCGTGCATGATGCGCTCATTGTACACCTCTCCCTCTCTGAGCCGCACGGCACTCTTCTTGCTATCTCCTGCGTCTTTGTAGGCGACGATCTCTTTGTCCTCTGAGACTTCAAGCTGTACTTCGTTGGCATGGAGTCCATCCTCACCCTTGATGGCTACAGTCTTGCGACCGGGGACATCAGAAGCGGTGAATTGGCGATTCTTCTTCTTGAGATTCACGCCCATGAGCTGCAGCTTCACGGGCTGTCCCGCGCGCGCGCCTAGGGGGAAGACCGAGCTCACATGCGGGATCTCGCCCAGCGCGATGCGGTAGACAAAGTCCTCGCGCCCACGGTAGATACAATCCTTGATCTCCAAGTAATAATCACCGTCTGCGGGAACCTTGTAGATGATGGTGGGGTCGGGGCGCAGCTTGTAATCATCGGAGAAAGCGACCTCGCGCCCCTGCGCATCGTAGAGGGTCATGACGGGCTGGAACCAGCCGGGGACGGCATCCGCGAGGAAGGGCACGAGCTGCTGGGCCTTCACCGCAGCGACGAGCTGCTGCCCTTTTTGCGCGGAGAAGCGAAACCAGTCGCGCCCCCCGCGCTCCACCTGCCCATTGAGCACGGCGGGGAGCTGGGGTACGGGTGTCGCCTCTGCCAAGCTCCCGTTGGGCTCCCGCTCCAAGGCATTGGGGAATTGCCCGACCTCAAAGTAGAGGCGATTCGACACCGTGCCTCGCGCTCCCTCGACCTTGATGTCGCGCAGGCCTATCTCGGCATCCTCGGCGATGCTGAGACGCACGCGGAGGCGATCGGCTATTTGCAGGTTATCCTCATCCGTGATCGTCTGCCTTTTCTTTCCGCGTCGCTTTTTCTTCTTGGGTGCATTGGGGTCGACGAGGGGAGGGAGGATCTCGGCAGTGATACCCTCGCCGCTGACGAGCACACGCTTCGCGTTGGCGATTTTTTGCCCGCCCAGCGTGACGATGACGCTATCCCCCTTCGCGCCGCCTGTGGGGTAGGCGTAGCCTATGTAGGTCTTCTGCCCTTGGGCATGGCAAAGAGCCGCGAGGGCACATAAGAGCGTGGCTGCGCGTGCGGCGAGACGCGCTAGATTCATGCGAGCTCTCCTTCCTCTTCTTCGACGTAGAGCTCACGCAGCAGGCCGGCGCTCTGGTCGGCCTCAAAGAGTGAGGGGAGAATGGGGAGATCCCCATGGAGCGGGTGCTTGAACTTCTGATAAGGATCAATGCCCATGAGCTCATAGACGCTTCCGATCAGGTCGGCGGGGTAGACGGGACGCTCGACGACGGTCTCGCCGCGCGCGTCTGTCTTGCCGATGACCTGCCCGCTCTTGAAGCCCCCGCCCGCGACGAGGTAGCTAAAGGCGGGACCAAAGTGATTGCGCCCCCCATTCCACGGCGGCGCCCAGAGGATCTGAGGCGTGCGGCCAAATTCCCCACCGCAGAGCACGATGGTGCTCTCGAGCAGCCCCTTCTCGTCCAGATCCTTGATGAGTGTTGCCAGCCCCTGATCCAGCGTGCCGAGTCGCTGATTCATGCGCTTGAAGTGCTCCTTGTGCGTATCCCAGCCATGGTAGGTCACGCCGACGACGGGAACACCGTACTCGACGAGGCGGCGAGCGGCGAGGCAGGATTGTCCAAAGTCGTTCATGCCGTATTTCTCGCGTAGCTCAGAGTCTTCTAGATTGAGATTGAACACATCGCGGCTCTTGCCCAGCAGCATCTCAAAGTTCTCATCCTGGAGGCGACCCAGCGTGTTGACCTCCTCATTGTCTTGGATGTCTTGGAATTCGCAGACCGTGTCGAGGAGGGCTTGCTTGCTGGTGAGCTGGTGATCATTGACCATGCGGTTGATGATGCCCTCGACCTCAAAGATAGAGGCCTCGGGCTTGCCATTCGTATTGAGCGGCTTGTAGACTGAGCCCAAGAAGCCGCCCTCGTTGAATCGCGTGGCGGGGCGCACGAGGTTGATGTAGGGGGGCAGCATGCCGTTGTAGGCGGAGGGATTCAGGTAGGAGATCATCGAGCCAAAGGAGGGGTAGACCACCTTGCCCTTGGTCATATCACCCGTGTACATGAGGTACTGTCCAATCTCGTGAGCATTGGAGTTGTGCGTCATGCCGCGTATGATGGAGTACTTGTCGGCGATGCTGGCGAGCTGCTTGAGATTCTCGTTGACGTCGAGCAGCGGGTTGTTGGTCTTGATGGGCTGCTTGTAGATACCGCTGATGTCGCGCCCCGCAGCGGGTTTAGGGTCGAAGGTATCGGTGTGCGAAGGACCGCCGGCGAGGAAGACAAAGATGACGCTCTTGGCCGTCTTGCTGGGGATCTGCGCCTTGGGGCTGTCTGTGCTCTCGCTCTCGCGCTCATTCTTGGCGACGGCGGGGGCGATGGCGGCACTAGCGATGCTGGCGGCTGCGAGTTTGAGGAATTGTTTGCGATCCATGAGGTGGGGGAGGGATGATCAGTGGTTAAAGAGGAATTCGGGGCTGTTGAACAGTGCCCAGATGAGCAGTTGGGCGGCTTTGCTGGGGTCGCTCTGCGCGGAGAGCTTCTGGGTGAGGGAGGTGATCTCTTCGGGCTTGGCAGGGCGTCCCAGCATCATGAGGTAGATGCGCTCGATGAGCTGGGTGCGATCCTTTGCCTCGCTGGCGAAGGTGGCGAGCTTGGTACTCTGCGCCAGCTTGCTGAGCACGGAGGCGGAGTTGAGCATGTAGAGCACCTGCTTGGCGTTGAGATTATTATTGCGATCACTCTCCAATGAGACATCGCGGGAGGGGCGACCAAAGAGCTCGAGCTGGGGTGTGCCCACCGAGCCGTCTTCGAGCTGCACGGCGCGTATGTCGGAGGGGTAGTAGGAGTAGGGCTAGGGTACCTTGCTCGTGTAGGTGTCAAAGATACCTGTGATGTCGCCGAGTGCATCGACGAGCTGCTCGGCGGTGAGACGCTGCGTGGGGTAGTAGGCAAAGCGCTGGAGCGCGCGCTGTTTCTCCTTCTCCTTGCCCTCGTAGCGCGAGCTACGCGCGAAGCTATCGGAGAGCACGATATTTCTCATGAGTGCGCGCAGGTCGTAACCCGAGGCGATGAAGTCTTGTTCGAGCGCATCGAGCAGCTTTGCATTGACGGGTTTGTTCTCCTTGCGCATATCGTCGACGGGGTTGACAATGCCCTGACCCATGAGCCAAAACCAAGCGCGATTCACCATCGCACGGGCGAAGGCGCGATTCACCTTCTTGTCGCGCGTGCCGACGAGCCAGCGGGCGAGGGTGCGTCGCTGGTCGCGTGACGCGTCGAGCTTCAGCGTGGTTCCATCGGGCAGCGTGGCTTTCTTTTCCTTGAGCGGGCTGTCGAGGTCGATGTAGACGATCTCTTCCTTCCACTCGCGGGTGCTCTTGTAGCGTAGCTGGGTGAAGAAGTGGCTCATGCCCACGGGGGCTTTGCGTAGACCGAGGAAGAGCAGCGCCACATTGTCCGCGATGAGCTGGGGGTCGCGCTTTTGAAAGGCTCGGTAAAAGTTCACCGCAGGGCTGCGAAAATTGCTCCCTGTGCTCGTGAGCAGCTCATAGACCATCTCATCGTAGGGGCGATTCGTCTGGATCTGCTCGCGCACCCAGCGCGCGTAGGCCTGCACGCCATTGGGCCATATATTGCTGGGGAACTCCGCCTTGATGCGCAGCAGATCTCCCCACTTGAGAACTTGATAATCGACGAAGGCCGTGCCACTCATCAAGCGATCCACGAGCTTTTCACGCTTCGCGGCATCCTTGTCCGCGATGAAGCTCTCCGCCTCCTGCCAGCTCGGCAGTCGTCCCGTCAGCAGCAGCGATACGCGGCGATGGTAGGTGGCGTCATCACAGAGAGGTGCAGGCGTGATGCCCTGCGAGCGCAGCTGATCGACGATGATCTTGTCCCACGTGGCCGCGCGTCCTGTGGAGGTGATGAGCTCGGCAGCCTGCGCGCCAGCGGCGGGACTCCCCGTAGAGAGTGTGGCTGAAGGGGAAGAAAGATAAGCATAGCCAGCCAGCCCTCCAACGATAGTCAGAGTGCCGAGTGTGCCCATCCAAAAGCGGTGGCGTCGTCGTTTGGGTCTCATGGAGAAAAGCCTTTCTGCGTGTCACCCCCGAGAGGCCGTGTTGCCGCGACGAGAGCTCCACTTATTAGTACGTATCACACATGGGCATTTCTACACATTTTCTAGCAAAAAGTCATAAAAAAAGCTTGATGAGCTCCCAAAAATGCCTCCCGATGCTGAAAACGAGCAGCCCAGAGATCAGCAAACTCAATGCACCCAAGAACACCGCCACCAAGATACGCCCACTCATCGCAAAGAAACTCATGTGCGGTGGCTCGATGCAGTCTCGCAGCACGTTTCTTTCATCCGCGTAGCGGGATCCCAGCTGCTCATAGAGCTCGAGGCTGCGCATCCACGCGAGTCTCGCGCCCTGATCGTTTTTACGCCCTTTTTCGAGGTATCCTAGCTGCATGTAGCAGGTAGCGAGATACTCAAGGCTGGACCTATCCCCAGACTCAAGCAGCTGCTCCACGCGCTCGCAGCTGCGCCGCAGCACGCGGATAGCCTCTTCTGGCTGCTTGCCCTCCGCGTAGGCTGCTGCCAGATTGTACATGCTGGACCTCCACGACACGAGATCGAGATCTTGGCGTATCTGGCAGGCTTGCTGCAAGAGGAGGATAGCCTTCTGGGGCTTCTTGCTGAGGGAGTAGAGAATCCCCAATGTATCCAGCACCATGGCGAGCTCCGTGGGCGGGGGCTCGGGAAGCGACTCGAGCATCTGCTGGCTGCGCAGCAGCAGCGTCTCTGCCTTGCTGTACTTCCCTAGCTTGATGTGGTGATCGGCGAGGTTGTAGAGACTCATCGCCCAATAGGGCTGAATCGCCGCCTCCTCTGTCGCCGCCAGCCTCTCGTAGAGAGCTATGCCGCGCTCGTAGATCTTCTCCGTCTTGAGTGGCTTGTCCATCTCATCGAGCAGATTGCCCAGCAGGATGAGCGTTGCCGCCTGATCAGCGAGAAAATCGAGATTGTCCTCCTCGCGCGAGCAGAGTGTCTCATGCAGCGCAAGGGCGCGCTGGTAGCTCTTCTCTGCCCAGGTCAGCTTTTTACAGAGCTTCTGCACGTGAGCCAAGGCCTTGACAAAGCGCAGCTCGTCCTCGCTGTTCTCAAGGCCCGATGCACGCTGCTGCTCGACGAGCTGTAGGCAGGCGAGGTAGTGCTTCTCAGCATCCCCAAAGCGCTCTCTGGCGCAGGCGAGCTCTGCTAGCTCATCGTTGATGATGAGTAGCTGGGCTACATGTGCCTCCGCGTCTTGCTGGGAGAGCTCCTCATAGAGCTTGAGAGAGCCTGTGTAGCATTCTAGTGCCTTGTCATATTGATCTATCTCTCTGTAGAAGTATCCCAGATTCCTCAAGGCATCTGCTAGATCCGCACGCTGCGCCTCAAGAGCGCGATAGTACTCCACGGCACGCCTCCCATGCTGGATAGCAAGAGCGATGCGCGAGCAGTGACGGCAGATCAGGGCGCAATTGAACTGCATCTTTGCCAACATGTGAGTCTCCACAGGGTAGACCTCCGCTCGGGCAAAAAACTCCCTATAGCATTCATAAGTAAGCTCCAGCCGCTGCTCCAAGGGGCGCGAGCCCTCCAGCGGACTGAGATCCACCGAGAGGATGAGCTCCCCCGTCGCCTGACCGCGCAGCTCCCCGAGGCTTGCGAGGGCCTCCTTGATGCGCCCCGCATCTGCCAAGCGCATCGCCTGCGCGGCTCGTGCGCTGCGGCTCTGCCCGCGCAGAGAGGCCAGCTTCATCGACTGCATCAGCGCCATCAGCACCTCGTCTAGGGACGTACGATCTATCTGAGCCAGAAAGGGAAGATCCCGCATGGGGATGCGCGACTCACCGAGTAGCAAATCATCTCCATCAATCGTCGTCTGGCAGACATTATTCGCACAATCCAGTGCAATGTGCAGCTGCTCAACGACGAGGTAGAGCAGGTGGGCTTCATTCGCAAAGTGGGCATGTGCCTTTGTATTCTCCTCGCTAGGAGGGCAAAAGAGCAGCGTGGACTCGCCCTCACTCCATGACAGTCTCAAGCCCGCCTCCGAGGCTGTCTCACAGCGGAGGGCAAAATCCGCCTCGCCAAACACGCCCTGCCCCCGCATCGCCTCCAAGGACTCAATCACGCGATGCGCCAGATCGTGATACGACTCTGACACAGAAAATATTAATCTAGGAGGGGCTGTGTTTGCATTCATGACCCCTACACTCTATCACAATGCCGCTCAGTCTGCAAGCAAATGTGCACCTCCTCGCTGCGCGCTCTCAGGGCACAAAAAACGCGGAGTTTCATGAAGAAAACTCCGCGAATAGATAGTTAATTTATCGTTACTATAGTTTTGCGACACTCTCTTTGAGCTCTTTGCCCACTTTGAATTTCACAACCATTCTCGCAGGAATGGGGACATCCTTTCCTGGGTTTTTGGGATTGCGACCGACCTTGGCCTTGACTTCCTTGACGTGCAGGGTGCCAAAATTGCGTAGGACGACGCGATTTCCCTTACTGAGTGTTTCCGCGATGATGTCAATGGTGCGTTGGACAACATCGTGTACCTCACCTTGGGTGAGATCAGCTGGACTTTCTGCGCTGATGCGGTTAATAAGATCTCGTTTTGTTAATGTAGTTGCCATAATGGTAGGAGGGCTTCTTTAGATAAAAGCCAAGTCCTGTATACCCTTTTTTTAAAGCTTTGTCTCTATCAATTTTTAATTTTTGGTAAGTTTCTTCGTCATGATAATGAGAGACATATGACAAAATGCAAATTTTTTATTGACCTCAATTAAAACTTTCGCCAAACTCTCAATTCATATGAGAAGTCAATACAGCTGCATTTTAAGTAAAGATCAAGCACAGAAACTCAAAGAATTGCTTGAAGACGATTCTAGCTTTGAGAGTTGCGAGCGTGAATACGCGATGTATTGTTTTGTAAAACAAAAGGTTAACATTGCATATTTTGAAAAACGCTCAAAGCTTTTGTTGCAAGGTGCGGGCACGGATGAGTTCATCGAGTTCATTCTCGAGCCCAAAATAACAGGAATTCTTGATGATTGCGGGGGGAAAACGAGCTCTGAATGCCCTAAGGGCTTGTCCACAGACGCCGCGGGGATGAGCGAAGCCCATTTTGGCATAGATGAGAGTGGCAAGGGGGATTACTTCGGCCCGCTTGTGATTGCAGGTGTCTATACAGACCACGCCCTCTCATGGGAGCTGAAGAAGCTCGGGTGCTGTGATAGTAAGACGATTAAGAGTGATGCTCAGATACAGAAAATCGCGACCGCTATTCGCAATCTGCCCAACATTGCCTACGAAGTCGTCTGCATTGGCCCCCAGCGCTACAACGAAATGTATGAGGAAATAGGAAATCTCAATCGCCTCCTCGCATGGGGTCATGCACGCGTGATAGCCAGTCTGCATCAACAAATTCCGAGCTGTCCACGCGCACTCAGTGACCAATTCGCCAATGAGTGGGTTCTCAAGCGCGCGCTCAAGCAGCGAGCTATCCCTATACAACTCGAACAACGCACCAAGGCTGAAAGCGATATTGCGGTCGCCGCCGCCTCCATTCTCGCACGAGCTCGTTTTACAAGCTGGATGCGCGACGCATCGGAGGCTGCAGACGAAAAACTGCCCCTCGGCTGCGCTCCCCACGTGGTGAAGGCGGGAAAGAAGCTCGTCAAGCGATACGGCGCGGAGAAGCTGCGCGATGTCGCCAAGCTGCACTTCAAGACCACCGCGCAAATCACGGGGCTTCTCTCTTAAGGGTGCTTCTAAATTCTTGTCATTCTAAATAAGAAAATCCAATAAATCACTTCACGAGGCATCTATTGAGCGCTTTTCGTCTGAATTTGCTTCGAATTCTCGTCTAAGAGGATACTCTGAGCCATCAATTCGAAGCAAATTCAGCTCGAAAATCATCTCAAAATATTGCCTCGCGAGAAGCCCCCTTAAAAACGCAGCGAGCAAGCCCATGGGCTTGCTCGCTGCGTTTGAATAGTACGACCAGTCCTGCTACTTCACTGGGCGTGCGATGAGTTGCTGCTGCCCTTCCTTCATCTTCTGGAGCTGCTGGGGCTGCTCCTCCGCGAGGTTCTGCGTCTCGCCTGGGTCTGCCACGAGATCATAGAGCTGATCCTTGGGGTTATTGCCCAGCTCGATACGCGTCGAGCGATTGTAGGCTGCTGCACGATTCGCAGGGATGTACTTCCAGCGTCCTGAGAGGTAGATGCGCGAGCCAGCTGTGTTCTGCTTGATGATACCCGTGCTGCCTCCCGTCAAGTCCGTGCCGAGCAGAGTTTTGAGCTCATTGCGGCTATCGAGTGGCTTGCCCGCTGGGAGAGGAGCCTTCATCAGGGCACTCAGGCTCGCCATCAGATCAATCTGGCTCATCAGCGCGTGGCTTTTCTGCCCCATGGGCACGGTGCTCGTCCAGCGCACAAGCATGGGCACACGCCCGCCCGCCTCAAAGGCGCTGTACTTGCCGCCACGGTACTTGCCTGCGGGGCGGTGGTTCCCCAGCTTTTCGACGGCCTCGTCGTGATAGCCGTCGTCGAGCACAGGACCATTGTCACTGGAGAGGATCACGAGCGTATCTTGTGCGACTCCCGCCGCCTCAAGGGCGTCTAAGATAGCGCCTACTTGAAAATCAAATTGCAAGATAGCATCGCCTCGCGCTCCCATGCCACTCTTGCCGACGAATCGCGCATGCGGGATGCGCGGCACATGGATGTCATGCGTGCCGACGTAGAGGAAAAAGGGCTTATCCTTATTCTTGAGGATGTAGTCGCGCGCCTGCTCAGCGATGACATCGGCGAAGTCCTCGTCCACCCAGAGAGCCTTGCCGCCCCCCTTCATGTAGCCGATGCGCGAGATGCCATTGATGATGGCCTGATCATGACCATGTGAGGGGTGTACCTTGAGTAGCTCGGGGTTCTTCCTTCCCGTGGGCTCTCCTGCAAAGGGCTTTTTGTAGCTCACCGAGATGGGGGCGGTGGGGTCGTAGTTCGCCACACGTCCATTTTCTATAAACACGCAGGGTACGCGATCCCCTGTCGCCGCCATGATGTAGGAGTGGTCAAAGCCGATGTCAGCTAGATTCGGAGTGATGTGTCCATTCCAATCTTGCTTGGCCGTCTCGCCTATGCCGAGATGCCACTTGCCTATGGCGCCTGTGTGGTAGCCCGCCTTTTTAGCCGCGTCGGCGAGGGTGTAGCGCTCGGGACGGATGACCATGCCCGCGTCCCCCGCCGCGATGCGCGTCCCTGCCTGCCTCCACGGATGCACCCCCGTGAGGAGGCCAAAGCGCGATGGCGTGGAGGTCGAGGCGACAGTATGCGCGTTCATCATCTGCACGCCCTGCTGGGCGAGGCTATCGCTGCGCGGGGTGGGCACGAGCCCCCCGTAGCAGCTCAGATCTCCATAGCCGAGATCATCCGCGTAGATGAGGACGATATTGGGCAGTCGCGGTGTGCTCTCCCCCTGCGCCGCGGGCGCAGAGGGGAGGAGGCAGCCAGAGGCGACAAGGAGGCTGGAGAGGCTCCGTGGTATCTTGGTCATGGCGTTGATGCGCGTTGATACGCGATTAGAGCTTATTCCATGTAGGGGTGAATCCCCTGCTCTTCGTGCCCACGGAGGGGCTGTTCTCGGGGACTTGGAGATGGCGACGCTTTGCCCAGTACTGCTTGATGAGCCTATCGGCTACCTTTGCGTAGGCGGGGTCGTTGATGAGATTGCGCATCTGATGGGGGTCTTTCTCATTGTCGATGAGCAGCCATTCATTCTCCTTCTTGCGTGCATTCGCCTTCTCACCGGGCATGAGCGTCCAGATGTGGGCGAGGGTGTAGCGGGAGTCGCGTATCGCGTCGTGGCAGGGAGCATTGTGCTCACCCGGTTGCTCAAAGAAGGCGTAGTAGAGGGCGCGCTTGTCGAAGGAGCCCGCCTTGCCATTCTTAAAGAGCGGCAGCAAGGAGCGTCCGTCAAAGGTCGCCATATTCTTCTTGCTATCCGCCCCTGCGATGCTGACGAAGGTAGGAGCATAGTCAATATTCTGCACCAGTGCCTTGGAGCGCGTCCCCGCAGCGACCTTCCCAGGCCAGCGGATGATGAGAGGCATGCGGAAGCTCTCCTCTAGAGCCAGTCTCTTGTCATAGAGACCATGCTCGCCGAGATAGAAGCTCTGATCGCCCACGTACATCACCAGCGTGTTGCTCGCCAGTCCCGACTCATCGAGGTAGTCGAGGACCTCGCCTACAGACTCATCCATGCCCATCACACAGGCGAGATAGTCCTCCATATACCAGCGCCAACGCTGCGTGGTCATATCCTCGCGTGTCTTGATCTTGCCAGCCTGCACCGCCTTGACGAACTCTTGCGTGCGCTCGCTGTAAAAGCGGTGGTAGGTCTCGTACTGATCTGCGGGCACGAGTCCGCGTAGATGGAAGCCCAGCTCGAGCTTGGCTGCGTACTTGGGGACATGCTTTTCCCAGTTAAAATTGGCGGGCACCTTGCCCTTGAGATGCCCCTTATTGACCAGTTGGCGCAGGCGAGGCTTGGTGACGATGTCCTTCATGACATCAAAGGGGATCTGCTCCTTGAGCAGGTGGGCGTCATGCCAGTTGCAGAAGAACTCTGCGAGATTCTGCTCATTGCGGGTGAAAAATCCTGGTCTATTCTTCCAGTTGTCATGGAGGGTCTTAGGCGGCTTGAGGCCTGCGACGATCTTGCGGATCACCTTGAGATGGCGTGGTGCTGGAATCCAGTTGCGATGCGGCGCCTTGTGGCCGAGGTAGAGCGCGAAGGGCTTTTTCTTGTCACGTGCCTTGAGCCATGCAATGGCCTTGTCGGCGAGCATATCGGAGACATAGCCCGGCTCTTTGTACTGCATGCGCTGCCCCTTCGCGTCGAGCTTGATCATGCCGCTGTTCCAGTAATCGCCTTGATCGGGGAACATCTCCCAGCTATCAAAGCCGCGCGGATTGGACTTGAGATGCCACTTCCCAATGAGCCCTGTCTGATAGCCTGCCTCTTGCAGCATCTGAGGCCAAGTGGGCTGGTTGGGGTTAAAAGCGTCGCCTCCGTAGTTGTACAGAAATCCATTCTTATGCGAATGCCTCCCCGTCATGATACTCGCACGCGACGGACCGCTAATCGAGTTCGTGCAATAGGAGCGGTCAAAGACCATCCCTTCATTAGCGAGTCTGCGCAGGGCGGGTAAGGGGGCGAGGGTGTCCTGCGCATTTGTCCCTAAGGCGGCGTGGGAATGATCATCAGAGATGATAAAAAGGATGTTGGGTTGTTTTTGCTGGGCATTCACTCCCAGTGCTGACAAAGATAGCATGCTGCTAAATAAGATCCTGTGCATCAATGTAGCCTAGCAAATTTCTGCCACCCTGTCAATCTCAAAGTATAGCCCAGCTCGGCTGTCAGTTACGAGCTAGGTGAGAAGAAGGAAGCATGAGCTGCGCGGGGGAGGTGTATGTATAACAGTTGCGCTATCCTTCGTTTTTTCCAGATAAATCTTCTTGCGAAAAGTGCTCAGAAAGGGTATCCTTGCTTTGTCAGCGCTGAGGAGAAATTTTTATATGCTCTAAATTTAACATCAAAGGACATCTTAGCATAATATTTACAGTTAAAGTGTAATAATTTTTATTATTCTCAAAATTACCTTACATGAAAATTCTTCATCTCCTGCCAAGCCTTAGCTCTGGTGGTGTAGAACAAGTAGTCTTAGAACTCTGTGAGTCACTTCCAGAACATGGCATCCAATGCCATGTCATATCTGCTGGTGGAGGAATGGTAAAGAATATACTGGCGACAGGGGCGACCCATATCAGTCGCCCTATCGGTCGCAAATGCCTGACTATAGGCTTTGAAATTCTATGGTTGAAGCGTCATTTGCTCGCGCACCCTGTGGATATCGTCCACGTCCATTCGCGTGTACCCGCCTGGGTCACGCAATGCGCGCTCAAGCTCATGCCCAAGAAGTTGCGTCCCAAAGTCGTGAGCACCTTCCATGGGACCTACTCAGTCAATCCCTATTCCGAGGTCATGACACGAGGCGATAGACTCATTGCTGTCTCCAACTATGCAAAGGAATACATCCTCAGACATTTTCCCTCAACGTCCGTTGATAAAATAAGCGTCATTCACAACTCGGTCGATGCAGTGCACTACAATCCGAGCTATAAGCCCTCAGCAGAATGGCTCAGCAAGTGGAGGGTGGATTACCCCGAGTTTGAAGGGAAGTTCTTACTCTGTCTCCCAGCTCGCGTCACGCGTCTCAAGGGGCTAGAGCACCTCGTCCCCCTCGTTAAGAATCTACTCGAGAGAGGGATACCTGTACATGCGCTCATCGTTGGCGAATGCAGCAAGAAGAAAGAACGCTTCAAACGCGAAATAGAAAAGAAAATTCGAGCCGCTGGCATCTGCAGCGCGATCACATGGATGGGACTGCGTCGTGACCTACGCGACATCTCATGTGTCTGCGATGTTACCATCTCACTCACCCTACGCCCCGAGACCTTCGGAAAGACAACATTGGAAGCCCTCTCTCTCGGGCGTCCCGTGATTGGCTATGAGCATGGTGGTGTGGGAGAGCAGTTGCGCTATTTTCTCCCCGAAGGCTGTAGCCCCACGGGTGATCCGCTGGCTATGGCGGAGAAGCTTGCGCTCTGGTATCATTCGCTCCCCACTCCTATCCTAGAGCTCCCTGCTCCCTTCCAGCATGACAGGATGATTGAAGCGCATGTTGAGGTGTATAAGGACTGCCTGCGCCCATTGCAGCCTTCCGTCATGGCATAAAAAAACCGCCGTTGTAAAAACGGCGGCTTGAAAAGATTGATTTTAAGCTTCGGGCTTGAGCTGATGAACTGCCTCCTTGAGCTCTTTCCCCGCGGTGAACTTAACGCGGCAGCGAGCAGGGATGATAACATCCTTTTCAGGAGAGCGTGGATTGCGTCCTACTTTTTCCTTGACGGTCTGGACTTCGAATTTTCCGAATTTACGGAAAATAACAGAATTTCCCTCGGTAAGGGAGTCAGCAATGATGTCAATCGTTGCAAGAAGTGCATTGAATGCTGTTGCCTGGCTGAGACCAGTCTTTTCAGCAATCATGCTTGCTACTTCCTTCTTAGTAATTACTTTGGAGCGTGCCATGGCGATATAAATACCAAAAAATAATCATCTAGGCAAGATATTTTTTACTATAAATGATTTAGAGGTCTATTTGTAACACGTGTAATTATCTCGAAAAAGAGAGTGTATCGAGTAATCCGATTGCTGTAATGGAGTTAAGAAAAATAGTAGAGAGTAGTGATAGATGAAAATATTATTAGTTGATAACTCATTTATTTTGAGTCATCAGGATTGATGGTGATCATTTTTACTCACGTCTTTATTTGTATGAAGATAGGTATATTGAAATGTATACAATGAATATAAGATAAATTAATAATGACATCGAGAACTCCTCCTTAATCCATCCGTCTAGGAGATAGGATGATAGGGCCTTATTTCGCGAAATTGTGGAGCATTGCATCGCGAGAAGTGATCGAGAATGACGCAAGTTGCAGCATGGAGAATGAAAAAAAAGAAGAACAGCTTTGTGCGAATCGCAGAGTCCGTAGCACGTGCCAGAAAAAAATCCACTGATATGATCAAGCGTTGTCAAATGACTGGGTATCCTAGCAGTCTGTTAGCAAGAGTAAATAGGTGATCAAGATCAGCTCAACAGAGCGGGTGATGGGATTCGAACCCACGACATCAACCTTGGCAAGGTTGCGCTC
>CAYJOV010000004.1:0-42227 GCA_964371905.1 uncultured Akkermansia sp.
GAACCGCCTCGGTGCTTCTGCTCTCATGCAGGGTCTCTCCGATGGCTACTTCGTCATCTCCTCCACACTGCCCACCTACCTCACGAGCATCAAGCCTGGGACTGTCACGACTGACGCCCCCGAGTTCAAGCTCGTCGAGGATGAAGTCAAGGCTCGTATCGATGCCATGATGAAGGTGAAGGGCACGAGAACACCCGACGAGATCCATCGCGAGCTGGGTCAGATCATGTGGGACAAGGTCGGCATGGGTCGTACCCGTGAGAGCCTCCTTGAGGCACTCGCCGAGATCCCACGCATCCGTGATGACTTCTGGAAAAATGTCCGCGTCGCAGGCAGCACCGAGGGCATGAATATGGAGCTGGAGAAGGCATGGCGTCTCGCCTGCTACACCGAGTTCTGCGAGCTGATGTGCTACGATGCCCTCGCTCGTGAAGAATCCTGCGGTGCGCACTTCCGCTTGGAATACCAGCTTGATGACGGTGAAGCCGCTCGTAATGATGCGGAGTACGCCTACGTCGCGGCATGGGAGTTCAACGGTGTCGGTCAGCTGCCCACCCTGCACAAGGAGCCGCTCACCTTCGAGAACATCCACCTCGCTGTGCGCTCGTACAAGTAAAGACTGAAAGCGTTTTACACATTACCAACCCTTATCCATTTCTACTTCAATTATGGCTAAACTCAATCTCACGCTCAAGGTCTGGCGTCAAGAAAACCCTCAGGCCAAAGGTCGCATCGAGACCTACAGTGCCACGGACATCCCCGAGGAGGCCTCCTTCCTTGAGATGCTCGACATCGTCAACGAAGGTCTCGTCCACGCGGGCAAAGAGCCCATCCACTTTGACCACGACTGCCGCGAAGGCATCTGTGGTATGTGCTCGCTGACTATCAATGGCGTGCCTCACAGTGGCCGCCGTGCGTCCAAGGTGACGACCTGCCAGCTGCATATGCGCAAGTTCAAGGACGGCGACACCATCTGGATTGAGCCCTTCCGTGCGAAGGCCTTCCCCCTGCTGCGTGACCTCGTCGTCGACCGCGAGGCACTTGACAATATCATTGCCTCTGGTGGCTTCATCGACGTACGCACGGGCTCTGCTCCCGAGGCGAACAACATGCCTGTGCGCCTGAAGACAGCTGAAGCTGCCTTCGACGCGGCGGCCTGCATCGGCTGTGGTGCCTGTGTCGCGAGCTGCAAGAATAGCTCGGCGATGCTCTTCACCTCTGCAAAGGCAGCCCACCTCAATCTGCTGCCCCAAGGTCAGCCCGAGAAGAACAAGCGCGTGCTCGCCATGGTACGCCAGATGGACGCTCTCGGCTTTGGCAACTGCACCAACCAATACGAGTGCGAAGCCGCTTGTCCGAAGGGCATCTCCGTCGACAACATCGCCAAGCTCAACCGCGACTACATGATCGCGTGCGCTGCTGACGGCATTGGAGTCTTCGCCTAATACAGATCTCCAGATCCAACGCAGAGGTAGCTACGAGCTACCTCTGATTTTTTGTGCCTAGATCTAGCTCTCTAAAAAGAGTAAAACTATCAACAAAAATTGAATATTCCAATTTTCTTGTATCGAGGCAATATTTGTTATTTACTGTGTCGGTAGATAGAATTCGCGCTAACTTAGGCTAATTCCTACGAAAATGATAGATCAAAATAGGTTGATATTACAAATATACTGGATTATGTGATCTTAATATGCTACATACTAAGGACATCGTTTACTCTTACAGATTAAAATAATTTACTATATGAAAATACGCAATTTACATCTCAAGACTCTTATCATTAGCTTAATTAGCATGCTAAGCTTTGCCAGTCAATCATGGGCAGAAGCACCTGCAGGAGCAATCGAAGTCACGACTGGAGATGCAGGGACAGGGAACTCTGCTATTGTCTTCACGGGAGATAGTTCAACTGTGATCAACATGAACATGGTGGATCATCCCACATCTGACTCAGCTCTCCAAGAGCGCTCATTCTTCAGCGCCAATAATAACTCTGCCTCAAACGTGGCAGAGATCTATGTCACCTCATGGTGGATCAACAATGGTTCTAGCACGAGAGCATATACCTTCAACAGTGCTATTACAGGCTCGGGAAACATCACCTTTGAAGCTTGGGCAAACGGGGTGAACAGTACCTATACCTTCAAGGGTGATATGAGCTCCTATTCGGGCAATATCACCACCTTTGCCGGAAGTGCGGCCATCACGGATGGTGGTTTGACCCTGAAATTCGAAGGGACTGCTCGTAGCAGTGTTGCTGGTACAGGGCTCATCAATACGACATCCAAGCCCATTGAGTTCCGACTCGATGCTGGCGATGCGACGATCACCAATAGCTCCATCACGGGACATACCGTCAATATTTATAGTGCGTCAACCGTCGATAGCGCCCCTACGAATTACACGGTGAGCAGTGATATCACAGCTACCAGTGCCTTTAATGTCGGCTCGCGCTCGCATGTCACCATGGGTGATGGCTCCAGCCTTACCCTAGGTGAGGATGTTTCCTTTTTTGTGAGTGCGACGGGGTCGCTTACCTTTGCCTCGGGTAGTGTGCTCGACCTAGCGGTGGGGAGCGTCATCACAGCGGCGAGCTCGAGCTCATCATTGACATTGGATGCGGGCTCTACTCTCGCACTTGATGTGTCCAGTACGGAGGCGAGCCTCACTCTAGGTACACTTAATTTTGGCTCTGATTCGGGTCAGATCAACCTCATGCTTGAGTCGGATCTTGATTACGTGACAGGCTTCACCTACGATCTCATTTCAGCGACAGATCTCTCTGATTTTGATTTCAGCAATTTCAATGTCGACTTGGGTGGCTCAACGGCAGACTACACTCTCCAGATTGTTGATAATACGCTCCAGCTCGTCATTACTGGCGGTGGTGCAGCCGATCTCGTTTGGTCGGGTGCGGATGGAGACACGTGGAGCACAGCGGATACGAGCAACAGCTGGGTCGATCTAGCATCGACTCCTAGTGACTTTGCCGATGGTAATGCCGTCACCTTTAGCAATGCGGCGGGCGGTAGCGTCAACATCGCTGGCGATGTCGCTCCCTCGCATATCACAGTCAGTAGTACGGGTGATTACAGCTTTGATGGAGCAGGCTCCATCGTGGGTGCTACTGCACTCATCAAGGAGGGCAGTGGTAAGCTCACGCTCAACACCACCAATAGCTACACGGGAGGCACAGAGCTCAGGGATGGGACGCTGAGCTTCAAAGCGGGTGCTCTCGGTACGGGTGGGCTCACGGTCGCAGGTGGTAGCCTCGAGGTATCCGGCGGGACGGCAGTGAGCTTTGCCTCGGGGCAGTTCGTCATCAACGCAGGAGCCAATCTGAATCTCCATATGCTCGATACGAATATGAGTGTCGCGGGCGCCTCCGCCTCCGCGAGCCATGCGATCACGCTGACAGGCTCAGGCACACTCAGCTACGACAGCTGGACGAATGTCTCCTCTCTGGATCTGGCCGCGGGTACCACCTTCCACTTCACAGGGACGAATGCGAACTCTACAGTCTATAAAGATATCTCGGGAGAGGGACGCATCATCACGAGCAACACCTCAATCACGAACTTCCGCGTCGAGAATAAGTCAGCAAGCGAGACCTTCACAGGCACCTTGCAGCTCAACACCGGTGCGGCACTTGTACTGAGTATGAATCACAGCACAGCGGCCAATCGTATCGCTGTGGAGATGGCGACGAGCTCGGATCTCATCTTTGTGAACTCTGGTAGTTTCTCGACCATCTACCTCGACAAGTTATCGGGGGAAGGTCAGGTGCGCTTTGACATAGGCTCCACCACGCGTCATCTCGATCTAGAGCTCAGTGAGACCAATACCTTCAGCGGTGATTTCTATCAGCATGAAAGCAATTCGTGGGGTAGCGTTATCATTGACTCAGCAGCACCAGAGACCGCGATCCAAAAATTCATCCTCGATGGAGTGGGCTACACAGCCCACGCTAACGCGACTGTCCTCGGGACGCTGAGCATTCAGCAGGCAGAGGTGCAGCTGCAAAATGCAGCCGTCTGGCTCGGCAACATTGAGCTCGCGCATGCAGATGCTCAAATCACCTTTGATAACAGCACCGCCATCACACGCACCGATGCGATGGGGCAGATCAGCGGTAACGGTACAGTCGTCATCGACAGTGCAGAGACTGTGACCTTCAACGCGGCCAATGCTCACACAGGCACGACGCAGATTAATGCTGCCTCAACGCTCGCTCTAGGTCACAACGACGCGGCGGGTACGAGCACGATTGAGATCAATAGTGGTACACTGAGCTTTGCCAATGCGCTGACTGTTACTAACACAATTTCAGTCAATACAGCAGCAACGCTGACTACTACCGATGCAGCAGATGTGGTTAACTTTACGGGTACTATTGCGGGTAGTCGCAAAGATGTCGTTACATTTGATCAAGGTCACTTCATCCTTGCAGGGACTAGGATAGAAGGGGTCACGCTCAACCTCGAAGGTGGAGCCACCCTTGAATTCTCCGACTCAACGACCTTTGCGAATACGACGCTCACGGGTATCTCTGTATCTCATCGAGAAGATACCTTTACGACATCTGAAGGTGGAGAGCATGAAGACACCAACATTTATACCCTAGCGGGATTAGAAGATATCTTTAACACCACGCTTGAGGGCGAGCTGAATCTCAATTTGGATTCACTGACAGGCTTTGTCATCGATGATATCACGGCGTTTGAGCTACAGAATGTCACTAAACTTCGTATGGAGTATCAAGATATCAACATCATTATTGATGGAGTAAGCTACGGTGTACAAGGAGAGACTCAACCTGGAGGCGCAGGTACCAATGTGATGCTCTACATCCCAGAGCCCTCTACTGCCACGCTGAGCATGCTCGCACTCGTCGGTCTGCTCGCGCGCCGCCGCCGCAAGCAAGTAGCCTAATAGAGCTTTTTATAATACGTCCGAATCCCCCCTCTTCGCGCAAGCGTGGAGGGGGGATTTGCGGTACTCATTGATCATTACCGAAGCAATATCGCGTGGGGTATTAGTAAAAACTCTCGCGCTTTTTCATACGCAAAAGAATGCTTGTCTTGCCGACTCGCTCTTGCTATAGTACAAGGATGCAACGAACTTGGCATTTACGACGCGGTACATGGAAGCTTCCTCGCGAGGGAGCCATTATGGGCATAGTGAATACGACCCCTGACTCCTTCTCTGATGGTGGACGCTATCTGGGTCGCGAGGCGGCGCTCATCCATGCAGAAGAGCTCATCAATCAAGGAGCTCTCATCACGGATATAGGTGGTGAGTCGATGCGCCCTGGAGCCATGGAGATTGATGTAGCCGAAGAGCTTGCGCGCACGATTCCCGTCATTGAGTCGCTGCGCCATTACTTTCATGGCACACTGATCTCTATTGATACACGCCATGTCGAGGTCGCGCGCGCTGCGCTAGAAGCGGGAGCGGACATTGTCAATGACATTACGGGGCTTGCTGACCCAGCGATGCGCGAGCTCTGCGCCCAGTATGGATGCGGTGTCATTCTCATGCACATGCAGGGAGAGCCGCGCACGATGCAGCAGAACCCGCACTATGAGGACGTGGTGCAGGAGGTTCACGATTTCTTTGTCCAGCGCGTACGGCAAGCCGAGATGGCGGGCATCAAGAGGAGCTCCATCTGTCTAGACCCCGGTATTGGCTTTGGCAAGACTCAGGATCACAATCTCGAGCTCATCAACCATCTGGACGCGCTGCGCCCCAGCCCCGAGATGCCTATGCTCATGGCTCTCTCGCGCAAGAGTATGCTCAGCAGTATCCTTCATGATTTGCAAAAGGGTCGCGCTCCACTCGCAACGGTGAGCATGAGCCTACTAGCGGCCGAGCGTGGAGCAGACCTCCACCGCGTGCATGATGTAGCAGAAATGCATCAGGCGCTTGAACTGCGCAAAGCACTACTATTAAATAGTGAGTCTTAATGATTTTTTGCTAAATTCCTCACAGAGGAGAGATGTTGTTTGAAATAACAATACTTGCGCTTGCTTTCCTTTAAAAAGCGTGCTACGATGCTGTTTTCTCAGCAGAGCACCTTTATAGATGATATGAGTCAAGAAACAGCATTTCTCGGAGCCGATACGTTGCTTGGTAAGATATGGACCAAAAAGCGTTATTTTGACTATCTAATCAGCAAGGACAATATCCAGTTGATTACAGGCAAGAGCTTGCACAAACTCGTCATCATCGACCCTGCACTGAGTCTGGGTCGAGCGGCAGCTCAGCAAGACAACGCCACGGATGCAAGCGAATGCGATTTTATCCTGCGCCACATCTCGGAGATCAAATCCGAGGTCACCATCTTTGTCACCACCTGCGACATCCTCGCCGAGGATGCTGATGAGACAACACCGCTGCTCACGCAGAGTGATGACGCCTACGTGCAGAATCGTCTCCAGCTCCACACTCAGATCAATAGACAATTCGGCCGAGTGTTGAATATCTATGTGAGCGATCTCGCCCTAGCTGATGCAGCCCACACGCCGCTGCTGCACAGCTGTGTGAATCCACCTGCGGGGCGCGCGAAGCTGCCCTTTGACCCTCTTGAGCAGCATCAGCTCTACTTTGCCGAGCGCATCTTTGGCGATGCGGAGAAGTGTATCCCTCTTGGCATCGCCCACTTCATCCCTGCCGTGCCGTCCCTGACGACGGAGCAGATCATTGAGCTGCTCGCGCCCAAGCTCAGCTCGCGCCTGCAAGCTCTCAGCGCGGACGAGAGAGCGGTCGCGAAACCACGCGGCTCACGCCGCCAGTCTATCCACTCCTTCCACTGGCTTGACCCACGAGATGGCTACATCATTAGTCTGGATGACCAGAAGGAGCTGCTCCAATTCTACTTCCTCCCCTAGGTAGAAATCTCATGACAGTCGATCCAGCTGCAAGCGTACAGGGACAATTCGTACGCTTCTTTATCGTAGGCATAGGAGCAACCCTGCTCCATCTAGCCGTCTATACGGGCATTAATACCGCCTTTGGCATCAGTGATCAGCAGCAGCTCGCCCTCAACGTCAGCTATGCAGCAGGGTACGCTCTATCCTTTGTTGTCAATTATCTCGTGACAACGTTCTGGACATTCCAAACGCAGACGAGTGCCAAGAAGGGAGCGGGCTTTGCCTTCTCGCACCTCGTCAACTACGGCTTGCACACGCTGCTGCTCAACATTTTTATCACTCTAGGTGTGGGGCAGCTCCTCGTCTCGCTCAATGAATGGGTGCTACCTTCATGGCTCATGGAGAGCGTTCCCTCCTTGGGGAATGCTGCTACATTGCTCCCTCTGCCCATTTATGTGATCGCCGTTCCGGTGAACTTCCTACTCGTGCGCTTCTTTCTCACGCGTGAGAGCTAGACTTCTCACACATCGAAATAGCGTATCACCCGCGCGGGACTACCGGCGGCGAGGCAATTGGCAGGCAATGATTTGGTGACGACACTACCCGCAGCCACCGACGTCCCGTCACCAATGGTCACACCGGGGAGGACGATAACGCCGCCGCCTAGCCACACATTGCGCCCTATGGTGACAGGGGCTGTATAGCTACGCCAAAAAGCGATTTGATCGCAGGCCGAGCCGCCTGACAATCTCTCACGAGGATGGGTGGGATGAGTGACGGCATAGATATGCACCCCTGGGCCGAGCCCCGTGTGGTCGCCGATCTCGATGCGATTGCAGTCGAGAAAGACACAGTTCATATTAATCTCCACATTGTTACCGAGGTGAATATTCTCACCATAATCCACAAAGATAGGCCCTGTCACCCAGCCCCCCTGCCCCATACTGCCCAAGAGCTGCTCAAGGAGCTCCCTGAGGCGTGCTGAGTCCGTGCTGGGTGTATCGGCATATTCCTTTTGGAGTCTCTTCGCCTCATGCCAGCGATGGAGCAGCTCGGGATCTCCGCAATCATAGATCTCTCCTGCTAGCATCTTTTCCTTTTCTGTACGAATATGGGTCATCCTTCTTTTATAAAATCGACCCCCTTGCAGGTCAAGCGAAAAAAGAGCACTTCACTACCAGATCCAAATCTCACCTCCTACAGAGCGTAATACATACAGGGATATGCTTGCAAAGATGGCGTTTATTTAGAGACAGTATGCTTGACAGCAGCAGATTCTTACTTTATCATTCTAGCAGAGTACTCTTCTATGATAAAACTAGCGCAAGAATCCCTTTTTAGTCTACCGATGACGGTTGCGACTCTCTCGCATGCCGCTAAGGTATTTTCGCAGGGTGCAGCGGAGCTCAATGCCCCTGTATTAGTTGCTCATGCCGATGTCCATGTCGTCACTCGTGCACTGCGAGACGAGCAAGATTATGGGCAGAGACTACGCGCCTTTGACTACATCTGCCCCGATGGCATGCCTCTCGTCTGGCTGCTGCGCAAGAAGAAAAAGGCAGACGCGCACCGACTCTACGGTCCAGATATGATGGAGACGATGTGTGACGTGGGGCGCGCTGCTCCGCAGGGCGGTCTGCGGCACTTTTTACTCGGCGGCTCGGAGGAGGCTCAGCGACTCTTAAAGGAGCGATTCGGCGCGCGCTTCCCCGACCTCCACATCGCAGGGAGCTATTCCCCTCCCATGGGGACTTGGCCCGAGGGGGAGAATGAGCGTATAGCCGCTATGATACGCGAGAGCGGGGCAAATTGCGTCTGGGTCGGCCTCGGCTGCCCAAAGCAGGAGCGCTGGCTTGCGGAGTGCAAGGCGGCTCAGCTGCTCCCGCCCGCCCTGTATTTTGCCGTTGGTGCCGCCTTTAACTTCCACGCGGGCTTGGTCGATCAAGCTCCTCTCTGGATTCGCCAGCGGGGCTTTGAGTGGCTGTATCGCCTGTGCAAGGAGCCGCGCCGTCTCTTCACCCGCTATGTCGTCCACATTGGACTCTTTTTCTGGTTCTTACTCACTCGCAAGGTCTGAGTGTGACGAATCGTTTTTATCCACCCCATCACCTCATCCATCCACATCATATGAAAGCATCATTATTCCTCATCTCCTGCTTGGCAGTCTGCCAGCTTGCCTCGGCTCAAATCGCGCCTCCTCCCATCCCCTCGGGTCCCGTCGCCTACACGAGCATTACAGCTCCCGAGCCCTCTGCCCCTATTGAAGAGGTCGTCGAGGCTGCCAGCTACACCTCGACAGAGGCTCTGCCCGTTGAAGCGCCCCTCACCGAGACCGTCCCTGTGCCCGCGCTCAATCCCAGCGGTCCCATCCTTGAAAAGACCTCGGATTTCCCCATGTGGAATTTAAAGCTCAATCTCTATACGGTGAATTACAATGTACGCGGCATGGGCGTGACCAATCGCTACAGCAACGACGGCTACTCCTCAGCAGCCCTCTCCTACACGGCTCCCAATCGCAATCTCTTTAACGCTGGCATCCAGCAGCGCTTCCACGGTGAGCTAGGACTCGCATGGGGTGAGGGCGAGGCTCTCAATGACGGTCTCATGAGCCAGTGGGGCTACGCCATGGGCAAGGAGGTCTTCCCCAATCTCCTCGTGGAGGTCGGCTACAATCTGCGCTACGGCACGCTGGAAGGCTACCTCGCCAAGCGTCGTGGCAAGGCTGCCCACAGCATCGCCCAAGACCTTGCTCTGAGCCTCACCTACGACGATGAGCAGAAGGGCTACTTTGGCTCGGCACAGCTCGGCTACGGCTTCTATGGTCTGACGGGATGGTACTATGATCTCAATGTAGGCTATCGCATGACCGAGATCTTCTCCCAGCCCAAGTGGGGGCTCGATATGGAGCTGAGTGTTGGCATGGCTGGCTCGACAGGCTACTGGACAGGGGACGCGGACGGCATTGATGCCTACCGCCTCCGCGCGACCTTCCTTCCCTACACGCATGAGGGCAGCTTCGGTCGCGATGGCCGCTGGCGTCTCGCGCCTTGGGTCGAGTTTGCCGTATCGGGCAACAATGACAGCAAGATAGATCGCACCATACCTGGTCTCGTCGATGGTAACCAGCTCAATGTAGGCGTCGACCTCAGCTGGAGCTTCTAATAAATTTTTAACACAAATCACTCTCAGCCAGCCTCTCGCAACAAGCCGCATCATTCTCGAATGACGGACTTTTGCGAGTAGGGCTGGCTTTTCTCCTTGATATGCCTGTGGGGACTGTGGTAGAGTGTGAGTTCTCTTAGCGTTTGGTATCGCATGCGATGACTCTTGCTGAGAGCTCCATCATCGCTCATCATGCCCCTCAAAGCCATTATTTTCGACCTCGACGGCACGCTTGCTGACACGCTCCCCCTCGCTATTGAGGCACACAGAGCACTCGCTCACGAATTTCTCGGTCGTCGCCCTGAGATCGCTGAGGTGACACAGTTCTTTGGACTCTGTGACAGGGGCATCATGGCGGGGCTCTTGGGCATGGACGCCGCCTCGGAGAAGCTACCAGAGCAGGCTCTGCTGGAGCACTACCGTCGACTGCACCCCCTGATGGCACCTGCGTGCTTTGAGGGAGTCCCCGAGATGCTCAGCGGACTGCGTGAGATGGGGCTGCGCCTCGCGCTCGTCTCGGGGCGCGCCGAGGTATCGGGTCGCGACAGCCTTGAGTACTTTGGCATCCTTGATTCTTTTGAACGGCTGAGCTTTGGCAATCCCTACAAGCATTCCAAGGCCAGTCGCCTCCAAGCCCTTCTCGATGACTGGCAGCTCACCGCCGAGCAGGCCATCTACGTCGGAGACGCTCCCTCGGATATAGACGACAGCCACCGCATTGGCATGCGCGTGATAAGCGCGGGCTGGTCTCCGACCTGTCAAGGCGATGCGGAGGAATGCCTCGCTCGCCACCCCGACTACAGACTCGAAGATCTTAACCAACTCGCGGCTCTTATTGACAGCCTAGCCCAAGCTTAGTATACACCCCTCTCATTGATCATGACGAAACTCCATCTCCTGCTCACGGCAAGCCTGCTTGCATCCCCCCTCAGCGCGACAGAAAAAGCGCCTCAGACCTATCCCCTCCCACAGGTCTATCCCATTCCGCAGCAAGTCGAGCTCACCCCTTTCTACACCAAGATCAAAACGGCTGAATACATGCAGCTCGACCCGCAGCGCCCCCAGCTCGGTGTCCCCAAGATCCCGCACAAAGAAGGAGCCTACGCCATCGTCATCAAGCCCGAGCGACTCTCTGTCTACTCCTATGATGAGGTCGGACGCTACTATGCGAAGCAGAGCATCATCCAGCTGCTGCGTGGCGCGCGAGCAGACACGCTCAGCGCGCAGCAAGACCCCCTCCCGAATAGATACTTTGAAGCCGTCAGTCGCAGTGGAGAGCTGCCCCTAGGCACCATCATCGACTGGCCCGATCTGCCCTACCGCGGTGTGGTTGAGGGCTACTACGGCACACCGTGGACGCTGGAGGAGCGCATGAATCAAATCGAGTTTTACGGGCGCAACAAGATCAATACCTACATCTGGGCACCCAAAGACGACCCCTACCATCATGGAGAGCAAGCCCACGTACCCTATCCCGCCAAGATGGCAGCCCAGATCAGCGAGCTCTGCAAGCATGCCGAGAAGCATCATGTGAAATTCGTCTGGGCCATCCACCCCGCGAACAGCGTCGATTGGGACAAGGGAGAGGGCAAGCCAGACATGGACAGGCTCGTCAAGAAGCTCGAGCTCATGTACGATCTCGGCGTACGCCACTTTGGCGTCTTCGTTGACGACTCCGAGGGTGAGATCAAAAAAGCGCACCGACAGGCACGTCTCTGCACCTACTTGACAGAAAACTTCATCGACAAGAAGCACGGTCTTGACCCCCTGATCATGTGCCCCTCGGGCTACAGTCGCCTGTGGACACCTGAGCCGTGGCTCAAGGAGCTCGGAGAGAAGCTCCCCCCCTCCGTCCCCGTCATGTGGACAGGCGACTACGTCGCGAGCGAAATCCACCTCGAAGGCCAGCAGTGGGTGAGCCGCGCGCTCGGACGCCCCACCTTCATCTGGTGGAATTGGCCCTGCTCCGACTACAACCGCTCCCAGCTCGCCCTCGGTCGCACCTACAGCCTCTCACAAGACCCGCAGATGAAGCAGCTACTCAGTGGCTTTGTCGCCAACCCCATGGAATGGCCCGAGGCGAGCAAGCTAGGACTCTTTGGCGTCGGCGACTACGCATGGAACATCGAGCAATTCAACTCCGCCGCGAACTGGCGCGCGGGCGTGAAGCGACTCTTCCCCAGCAACCCCATAGCCATGCAGCTCTTTGCCGAGCACAACTCCGATCTCGGCACGAATGGAGATGGCTTCACCCGCGAAGAATCAGAAATCATCGCGCCTACGCTCCTCGCCATCACGAGCGCCCTCGATGAGAATAAGCCCATTGACCCGCAGCATCTCAAGACGCTGACGGAGCATTTTGCCCACATCAGTACCGCAGCGACCAAGCTCCTCACGGACGAAAAGCTCAGCAAGCTCCAGCAAGAAATCGCCCCTTGGATGCATCTCTTTGGTGCGATGGGCGACCTCGGCACCAGCTTCCTCGATGCCCTCTCCCTCAGTGATAAAAAACAGCTCAGCGACGCCCTGCTCACCATCATCGCCAAGACTGCTCAAGTCGAGCAGCACCGCGACGGAGCCAAGAAGCCCCTCGTCGGCGGCAAGCTCCTCGTCCCCTTCCTCCGCCGCCTCGCCGGTGAGCTCAACGCCCAAATGCAGGCACGCCTCACGGGGCGCGAGAAGCTATGGGCGCAGCCCCGCTTTAGCAGCACCCTCAAGGCCAATCCCCATATGGCGCACTGCATGCACGACCCCAGCGAGCAGAGCGTCTGGATACAACACTACGCCCAAGAAGCAGGTCACACCTACACGCTTGACTACGGCTCACCGCGCCAGATGGAGCGCGTCACCCTCATCATGGGGGGCAAGCGCCCTGCGGAGTACATCGTCGAAGGGCAGATGGAATACTCACAGGACGGCAGCACGTGGCAGTTGCTGGGCAGCCCCACCCGAGGCGCGCGCGTCGACATCGAGCTCCCCGAGGACGCCCCACTCACGGCACGCTACCTGCGCTACCGCATCCTCAGCCTTCCAGAGGAGAAGAGATGGGTCAGCATCGCCTTCTTTGGCATCAACCACGACAGCGACTTCACCCGCGTCAGCACCGATATCCCCAGCTGGAAGAATGGCAAGCTCCAACTCAACCACGACAAGGACGGCTACCATCTCAAGCGCATCATGGAGGTCGCCAGCATGCCCCCCACCGCGCGCGTCGCGCTACGCTTCCCCTCCATCGCACAGGCAGAGGAGCTCGTCCTCGATCTCGAAACACCCCTTGAGCCCTGGGCCGTCCTCAAGCTCCACAGCGAGACCAGCCCCACCGGCGAGCAGCTCATCCCCCTGCACCGCCTCAAGCGAGATGCCAAGCGCCCCACGCGCTATAGTCTGAGTGCCGCAGAGCTCCCCGCCCGACTCACAGGCATCACGCTCTACAATGCCTCCACCCACCCTGTGGATATCAAGCTGCGCGAGCTCGCCCTACGCGTCCCCGCAGGCGACAAGCAGGACACACGCGCGCTCACGGACAACAACTTCCTCCCCTCATGGGAGTGTGCGAACCGCGAGGCAAGACCTCTTTCTCTCAAGAACATGACCCACATCCCTCTGCCCAAGGACACGGGCAAGGTGGTCATCTTTGCCAGCAGAAAACCCGACTACGTCTTTGGCAGCAAGCCCGAAACAGGACTCGCACGCGGCATCACGGCCGACGCCGCGTCCGCGGGCAACTTCTACGAATACACCATCCCCGCAGGCAGCACGGCACTGAGCATCGCAAGCTCCGCGTCGCAGCCCGCCTACTCGATTTACGAAATCTACTTCATCCCCACAACAACCTTAGATTAACACGCCCCCTACGATGACAGCAGCAACACTCCTCGCACTAGGACTCAGCACGATGGCTCTCACCCACGCAGCCATCCCCCGCATCTTCCCCACGCCTCAAGTCAACGAGCTCAAAGACTCCTACACGACTATCAAGAGCGCGAAGAAGGTCAACAAGATCCTCAATCAGAAGCAAGGCAATCCAGCCATCTGGAAAGCCCTCCCCAGAAAAGAAGGAGCCTATGCCATCGAGATCACCCCAGGGGCGCTGAATATCTACGCCTACGACGGCACAGGTCTCTTCTACGCGCGTCAGACACTCGTCCAGCTCCTCAGCGAGCAGCGAGGCGAGAGCTACCTCTACGCCCAGAATGACCCCACGGAGGGCAAGACAATCTACGATCTCGTCGTCAACGCCAAGCTCCCGCTGGGCACGCTCGTCGACTGGCCAGATCTCCCCTACCGAGGCTCGGTCGAGGGCTACTACGGAGCCCCTTGGAGCCACAAGGCACGCATCAGCCAGCTTGAGTTCTACGGACGCAACAAGCTCAACACCTATATCTGGGCCGCCAAAGACGATCCCTACCATCACGGAGCACGCAGCTATGATCCCTATCCCGCCTCCACGGCCGCAGAAATACGCGAACTCTGCGAGGTGGCGAAGAAAAACCACGTCAAATTCGTCTGGGCCATCCACCCCGCCAACACAGTGAATTGGAACAAAGAAGGCGGCAACTACGACCTTGCCCGCCTCGTCGTCAAGCTCGAGCAGATGTATGATCTGGGCGTGCGCGACTTCGGCGTCTTCATCGACGACTCCAACGGCGAGATCAACAAGGCCGAGCGTCAAGTCGCGCTCTGCAACTACATTCAGAAAAACTTCATCGCGAAGAAAAAAGACGTCGGTCCCATCATCATGTGCCCCACCGGCTACAACAAATCATGGTCCAACGCTGATTACCTCAAAAAGCTCGGTACAGGCCTCACCCCCGACCAGCACATCATGTGGACAGGCAACACCGTCTGCCACGACATCACGCTTGAGGGGCAAGAATGGGTGAAAAACACCCTCGGTCGCCCCACCTTCATCTGGTGGAACTGGCCTGTGCACGACTACTGCACCGCCCACCTCCCCATGGGACGCACCTACGGACTCTCCCAAGATCCCAAGATGCTCGATCTCATGACCGGCTTTGTCTCCAACCCCATGGCACTGCCCGAGGCGAGCAAGACCGCGCTCTTTGGCGTAGGTGACTACACGTGGAATATCATCGACTTTGACTCCATGGAGAATTGGAAGCAGGGCATGCGCCGCCTCTACCCTGTGAGCCACGCCGCCATGCAGACCTTTGCCAACCACAGCTCCGATCTCGGCAACAACTTCCATGGCTACCGCCGCGAAGAATCCGTCGACATCACCCCCACCGTCAAGCGTCTGCAAGACTCCATCAAGGAGGGCAAGATTGACAAGGACGCGCTCAGCACCCTTGAGAAGGAATTCGCCAAGCTCAAGGCCGCCGCACAGACCCTCGAGAAGGCTTCTGATACCAAGCTCGTCGTCCCCGAGATCAAGCCCTGGCTCCAGCTCGCCATCGAGCTCGGCGATATGGGACATGCCGCCGCCAAGGCACTCGCCCAACCGACCATGAAGAACTTTGCCCCCATCCAAGACCTGTGGGAGAAGTGGAACGAAGGCGCGCCGAATCGCACCCAGCACGCCCCCCGCGTCGTCGGATGGACGGTGCTGCGCCCCCTCATCATGGATATGGTCGCGGACACGCAGAGCAAGATCTACACCCAACTCAGCGGACGCAAGCCCTCGCTGAGCAATCACCCCACCTTCACCGCGAGCTCGGGCAACCCTGCTGCAAATGCAGAGAAGCTCTTTGACCGCAGCGACTCCAGCTTCTGGGAAAGCGCAAAAGCGCAGACAGTCGGCGACTGGTACGCTCTCGACTTTGGCGCGCCAACCCCGATCAAGAGCGTGCACCTCAACATGGGCGGCTCACGCGCGAATGACTTCATCGCCAAGGGGCAGCTCGAATACTCGCAGGACGGCAAGACATGGAAGCCCCTCGGCAAGCCCCAACAGGGCGCGCAGGTGCAGTTCGTTCTTCCCGAAAAGAAAGTACTCAACGCCCGCCACCTCCGCTACCGCGTGCTCGAAAACAAGAACAACTGGCTCGCCATCACCACCTTTGACATCAACCGCAGCGCAGCCCCTAGCGCCAAGTCCACCGTCGCTGGCTGGGAAAACCTCAACGTCGCGCGTCAGGAGGACAAATTCTACGGCATAGGCAAGAACTTCGAGGTCAAGACCATGAAGCCCGGCGAGAGCGTCAGCATGAGCTTCCCCAACCCCGTCGCTGCGACATGGCTTGAGGTGAACTTTGACAACGCCCAGCTCGGCTCATGGGCCGACATCACCCTCACCCTTGAGGACGGCAGCAGCATGAAGCCCCGCTTCAACATGGCTGGTAGCGTCCTCAGCGCGAAGGGGAATCAGCTGCCCAGCAAGCGCATCACTGCCATGACGCTGACGAACAAGGGCAAGACAGCCCAAGAGGTGAAGATGAGCATGTTCAAGCTCGACTGCCCGCCCATCGACACACGCGATATGAAGGAAAGCATGACCGACAAAGACCTGCTGAGCTACTACGACGCGAGTCGCGGACTCAACGAGACAATCAGCATCCCCGCAGGGACAAAGCGCGTCCACATCATCTGCAAAAACGTCGGGATCCACCGCGCGACACCTGTACCTCTGGGCATGGGTAAAAGAGTGGTGCCGCATCACTCAATCTTCGACGTAGATGACCCCAAGGCGACGAGCATCAAGCTCCAAAGCGATCCCCGGAAGGATGCCCGCATCTACGAGATCATCTTTAGCAAGTAAGCCCTCAACACGTCACATTCCCCACTATGCCCCCCTACAACGGAGAACAAGTCCTCGTCGTCCCCCGCGCAGCCTTTGACCAGATCGGTGCCTTCCAAGGCACTTCTCTGGAGGTCGAGAGCTACCTAGGCAGCTTCCTCCAGCAGGGCTGCGCCCACTTCATGGACCGCGCCCTCGCGGAGGACTCCCCCGAGTACAAGCAGCTCATCGCCTACGCGATCTTTCGCTACGGCGATCAGATACTCGCCTACGCACGCACGAAGAAGGGCGGTGAGAGCCGCCTGCATGACAAGCTCTCCGTGGGCATAGGTGGACATATCAATCCTATCGACGGCATCGCTGAGAGCATGGATACCTACCTCAGCGGTGTCGAGCGCGAGATACGCGAGGAGGTGCAGTTCGCAGGCGACTGCCAGCAGCAGCTCTTTGCCCTCATCAACGACGACAGCAACGAGGTGGGGCAAGTCCACCTCGGCGTTGTCCACCTCTTTGAGCTCAGCAGCCCCGAGATACGCCCGAATGAGGCCGCGCTCACGGACATGGGTTTCTACAGCCTCGATGAGCTCAACGGCACGCTCTACGAGAGGCTCGAAAGCTGGTCTCAGATCTGTGTACGCGCCCTGCGAGATCAAGCAAAGCTCTAAAATCTCATTTGGAGCAAACACTCCATGAGAATACTCACTCGACAGCCTGAAATCGCGAGAGGATTTCAGGCTGTCGAGAATTTCCCTCCTTATGATTTCTTCCAGTAAGTGTGACACCGCGCAACAAGAGCTTGACAGTTGAGAAAAAATACTTACCATGGAGGGAACATTTTATGAAAATTTTCTCACGTCGCCTCATTTTTTCTCTGCTGAGCCTTGCCACGCTCACCCCCTCGACTCTGCCTGCAGAATCAAAACGAGCCATGCCTGACCAGTACTTCCGCGTCCTCATGGATAATGATGTTATCTTTGACGAGGACAACGACTACACCAACGGGGTGCGCTTTGACTACACGCGCGCGCTCGACGCAGACAGCTACTGGGGACTGAGTCTGACGCAGAATATGTACACCCCCTTTACGAATGCGGAGTACGTCCCTGAGGGCGAGCACCCCTACTGCGGGCATCTCGCGCTGGGAGTAGGCTACATCACGGTGGGTGAGAAATGGGGGACTAGCACGGAGTTCCAGCTGGGTGTGACGGGCGATCCCTCCTTTGCGCGTGAGACGCAGCGTATCATTCACGGTATTGGTAATCTCTTTCAATGGCGCGGCTGGGATCAGCAGATCCCGACAGAGATCACCTTCCAGCTCAGCAGCAGGCAGGACTTCGACATTGATATGTTCTCCTTCAAGACAGCCAACGGCTGGGAGAGTGATAGCATGATTTTCACCCGTCAAGAGGTAGGCACGGTCAATATACGCGCGGGCGCGGGCTACGTCTTCCGTTTTGGGAAGAATCTGCCCCCCGTCTACAGAAATCTCGGCAACCGCAGCGCAAACTACGGCGTGAGTAGCCTGTCGAAGTCCGATTACGACCCGAGCAAGATCTCCTACTTCTTTGTTGCTAGTGCTTATGGCGAATACGTCGCCCACGACCTCAGCATAGATGGTGGTGTTTTCCGTGATTTTGACAGCACAGCCTCGCGCCAGCCATGGCAGTCTGAGCTCCAATTCGGGCTAGGTCTGATCTACAAAGAAATCACCTACTTTGCGGGCTTCACCTACCACAGCAAGCAATTCCGCACACAGGAGAGAGAGCAGCTCTACAAGGCCGACACCAATCTCTACGGCACAATCTCCGTCGGCTGGAGCTTCTAAAGGTAGATCAATCAATAAAAAAGGATGAGTCATTACACTCATCCTTTTTTGAATACTGTGTGCAGGGTGCTAATAAGCATCCTTATCTTGGGCGATCTCGTCCTCGCTGATGGGCGTCTTGTCCAGAGCGCGCCACGCGTAGATGATGTAGGCGAGGACAAAGGGGATCACAAAGGAGACAATCGTCATCGCCGTCAGGGTGAACTGACTGGAGCTACTATTTGCAATGGTCAGCGAGCTCTTCAAATCAACGCTGGAGGGGTAGTAGGCGGTGTGATTCCAGCCCGCGCAGAGCAGCATCGCCAGCACGGTGAAGACGCTGCCGCTGCCCGCCAGCCAGATACCACGGAGGAATCCTGCCTTCACGAGGGGCAAGATGATGCCAGCGAGCACGAGCAGCACCCCGATGACAAAGAGCAGCATGACCGCAGGCATGCTCAGCATGTTGTTCAGGTACTTCCCCTGCTCCATGACAATCTCCTGCGTGTGGGGATCTACTGCGTATCCCTCCATCGTCACCCAGCGTCCTACGTAGGCGAGGAAGAAGATCAAGAAGAGCCCCGCCTCAAGGGGGAGGCGGCGACGGATGTGCGCAACGAGCGCGCTATCCGCGATGTTGTTCATGAAATAGAGATGCGCCAGCACACGCGCGAGGAAGAAAACAGCCAGTCCCAAGCAGACATTCCAGAGATTGAGCACCGCCTCGAGCCCATGCCCTGCATGCGCCCAGCTTGAGATCGTCAAGGCATTGAGATCGGTGAGATGCGCCCTATTCACATAAAAATCCGCTCCAAAGAAGAAGGTACTCACCGCGGTCCCTATGAGAATGGGTCCGAGCACCCCATTGATCATCAGCAAAACGCGGTAGCCTGTTGCTCCGAGCAGGTTGTGATCCTTGTGTTGGAACTCATAGGCTATCGCCTGCACGACAAAGCAGAGCAAGATGAGCATCCACACCCAGTACGCGCCCCCAAAGCTCGTCGAGTAAAAGAGAGGGAAGGCGGCGAAGAAGGCCCCGCCGAAGGTCACGAGCGTCGTGAAGGTCAGCTCCCACTTGCGGCCTGTGGAGTTCACCAGCATACGGCGCTGCGCCTCGGTGCGCCCCAGCGTCCAGATGAGGCTCTGCCCGCCCTGTACGAACATCAGAAAGACCAGCAGGGAGGCGAGCAGGGATACGAGAAACCACCAGTAGTGCTGCAGTAAGGAATAATCGTCAAACATAAGAATAGGATTTGTTAAGTTGTTATGGGAGCTGAGGGCCATCGCTGATCGCCTTCGTCATGATGCGTATCTCCGCAATCAGCAGGATGGTGAAGAGGACGAGGAAGATCATGAAGGTGGTCTGCACGGAGCTCACGTCGAGCTTGGACACGGCGGCGCTATTGGGCAGTAGATTCTGAATCGCCCAAGGTTGTCTCCCCACCTCGGCGACGATCCAGCCCGCCTGACTGGCGATGTAGGCAAAGGGGATAGAGGCGATGCCCGCCCAGAGCAGCCATGGCATCTGTGCTGCGCGTCTGCCCATCAAGAGCAGCAGCACCATGATGGCGATGAAGAGAAAGCCAAAGCCTATCATGGCACGGAAGGCGTAAAAGAGCAGAGGCACATTGGGCACGATCTCTTCGGGGCTCGTCAGGTAGCCGTAGCCGAAGTAGGGGAAATTCTCCTCAAATGTCGCGCGTGCCTGCGCGGTCGCGGCCTCATCCTTCTGATCCTTGGAGCTCTGCAACTCGGCGAGAGCGGCAATGGCCAGCTTGCCGCGTCGCATCTTCTCCTCCGCCGAGGGCTCGATGCCACCAGCGGCGGACTCACTCGGATAGCCTCCCTCGATGAGATTGGCTATACCAGGGACATAGCCATCGGCGCGATGCGTGGCGAGTAGGGAAAGGAGCTGGGGGATTTCCCATTTAAAAAGAAAGCCGTCCTCACCCGCCTTGGACCAGTCTATCATGGGATTGACCAGCCCTACAGCGACGAGTCCCGCATGGGTCTGTCCCTCATAGAATCCCTCGACGGCTGCGAGCTTCATCGGCTGATACTTCGCGACATGCACCGCGGACTTGTGCCCTGTGTAGAGGACGACGGCCGAGCCCACGAGCCCGACGATAGCGGCGAGCTTGATACTCGCAAGGGCGAACTCAAGGTGACGCTTGCGGAGCAAGTACCAGCTGGAGACCCCGATGACAAAGACCGCACCCAGCACCCAGCAGGATGACACGGTGTGGAAGAACTTCACGACGGCCACGGGCGAGAAGGCTACCTCGACAAAGCTCACCATCTCATGGCGCACCGTCTCGGGATTAAAGGCCATGCCCACAGGGTGCTGCATCCACGCATTGGCGACGAGGATCCACCATGCCGAGGTGGACGCGCCAAAGAGCGTCAACCACGTGGCGGCGAGGTGGAGTCGCTTGCTGATGCGATTCCACCCAAAGAACATCAGGGGCATGAAGGTCGCCTCGAGGAAGAAGGCGATGATGCCCTCAATGGCGAGCGGGGCGCCGAAGATATCGCCTACGATGTAGCTGTAGTTGCTCCAATTCGTCCCGAACTGGAACTCAAGGATGAGCCCCGTCGCCACCCCCATGGCAAAGTTGATGACAAAGAGCTTCATCCAAAAGCGCGTCGTATTGCGCCAAAACTCCTTCCCCGTGCGGTAGTAGATGCTATGCATCACCGCCATGATGAGGCCGAGTCCCAAGGTGAGGGGGACAAAAATCCAGTGGTACATAGCCGTCATGGCAAATTGCGCACGCGACCAATTCACGAGTGAGAGATCTACTCCGTCCATAGTAAGGTTTGATTAAGGTGTGTGGGTTGGGTGGGATGATGGCGCGGACTCTGTAGCCGCCCTATCGATGAGCTCTGTGCTTACATAGTCGCGCTTCTCCTGCTCACTGCCCTCAAGGAAGCGTGGAAAGAAGAAGACGCGCAGCACGCCAAACATGATAAGCAGCTTGACCAAGACGATAAGCCACAGCGTGCGACCTATTGTCATCGAAGAAAAACCATCCTTATAAAAGCGAAAGGCGCGTTGCATGAAAGTGCCGAGCATGATACAAACATAGCATTTTATTTAGACCTATTCAAGAAATATTGGGGATCATTTTCAAATAAAAGCTCTTGGTGACTTCGCCGTCTGCGATGACTGATATAGTTACCAATTGACTACAGTTAATAATTGACATCATAAAAAATCCTCAGTATGGTATTGCCCATGCTTTTTAATTCGTGGGAGTTTCTCATTTTATTGATCATCACCTTCTTCATTTTCTACGCAATTCCAGAAGGGCGCAACAAACATTGCTGGCAAAGCATTGTCCTGCTCGTCGCGACGGGAATTTTCTATGGTTGGCATGACTGGACATTGCTCATCTTACTCGCTATCTCCTGTATTATTAATACAGTCACCTCTCTCTACATCTTGCGCTGCAAGCAGCGTGGGGATCACCAACGAGCCGCCCTCTCCGTCAAATTTGCCGTGGCGGTCAATCTACTCTTACTGGCTTTATTTAAATATGCGGGCTTCTTCGCATCCTGCATTCCAGCTATGCCAGAAGACTGGGTGAGCTACCTCTCCTCCATCCCCCTCCCTATTGGGATATCCTTCTATACCTTCCAAGGTATTAGCATGGTCGTCGATACGGGACGGGATCGCGTGCATATGAAGCTAGGAGAAGGCACGCTGAGCGAGCGACTCAAGACCGATGGTGGCCATCTGCGAGATCTCTCCCTCTACCTACTCTTCTTTCCCCAGCTCATTGCTGGTCCTATTATCAAGGCTCACTACTTCTGGCCTCAGTTCAAAGATAAGTTTTTCACTAAAATCGACTGGCAGAGAGCGATTCGCTACCTCATTGCAGGCTACTTCATGAAAATGGTCGTCGCAGATAATCTCGCGGTCGTCACCAATGCTCTCACGAGCAAGCAATACATCGCGCAGGCCGATAGCCTAGGGCTTCTCATGCTACTCTTTGGCTATAGCGCGCAGATTTTTGCGGACTTTGGAGGCTACTCCATGATAGCCATAGGTCTCGCCGCGCTCTTCGGCTTCCGCTTCCCCATTAATTTTAACTTCCCCTACATCAGTCAGAGCCTCACAGAGTTTTGGAGACGCTGGAATATGACGCTCTCTTCGTGGCTGAGAGACTATCTCTACATCCCTCTGGGGGGGAATAGAAAGGGGAATGTACGCACCTATGTGAATCTCTTTCTCGTGATGTTTTTAGGCGGCCTCTGGCATGGTGCAGACTGGCGCTTTGCTCTCTGGGGCACGCTCCATGGTCTGATACTCGCTCTTGAGCGTTTCTTGTCCCGCCGCCCAGCCCTAGCGTCGCTGCGCATTCCGAAATTAATAAAAATTTGCTATGCGTGCTCAGTAGCCTGCCTGCTCTGGACGACATTCCTCATTCCTGATATGGAGACACTGAGTCTCTATTTTCATCAAGTATTCACAAATTTCACACTGAGTGGGACTAGCATATTGAGCGATTTGCGCTTCTTCAATGTCATCTTATTTGGAGGAATGGTCGTACTCTACCACCTCTATGGTTGGTATAAGGAGCATGGTAAAAACGCATGGGGAGCTGATCTGCGCCACCCCCTGATGTCGGGTGGCTTGCATGCTTGGATGCTGTTTATGATTTTGACGAACTCGGGACCGCAGGCTGGCTTTGTCTACTTCCAATTCTAATCAATGCTACGATCATGAAAAATAATCGCCAACGACGTCGTCTATTCTATCTCAGCATACCCCTCGGTGCCGTGATACTGCTGATCGTACAGGCATTCTGCTACTGGCACATGCAGAGTAGCGCAGTCCGCATGCTAGACAGTGATACAGACAGCATCACCCTCATGCGCCTCCAAGCACTACAAGAGAAGAAAGCCCCTATAGCCTTACTAGGCTCCTCGCAAACCGAGCGTTTACAAAGCTCTGCTGATTGTATCGTGATAGGCGTACCTGGCTCATCCTTCATGGCGGGATGGCAGTACTTTGTAAAAGACGGAAACTACAATTCAGGCACCATACTGATGCTAGAAGGCAATCTGTCGCTTAATGGTACAACGGAAGGCATCATCGAGCGAACTCAGGAGTACTTTTTTAAACTGCTTGCCTCGAGTCCCAATTTCTCCCAAGCGGCTCGCCCCAGCACAATGCTTCTCAGCAAGATTGCAAGCTATCTTTTTGCCCGTGACACTGATGCGAGATTTGCACAGGAGCAAGCACTAGATCAAGAGCGCGCGCTCAGCTTGGAGCAGCTCGAAATGGTCTCTAGCTTGAACATGGATGGGGACTTACGCGAGCGTTTGCATACACGCATTGACGCCATACTCGCTATGAAGAAGGCAGGTTTTAAGCCCTGCTTCATCTTCTACCCTACACGCTACCAGACAAAGCAAGATCTTGATTTAGAGCAAGCACGCCTCTCCTGCGTCCGCTATATGGCACAGCAAGCCAATATCCCTCTCTTTAATTACCTCAAAGCCGACTTTGCGGCTCAGCTCCAATTCAGTGATACCCATCACCTGAGATCTACCCATATCAGCACCAGTATGCTGCGCAACACCATCATGGATGACGTGCGTGGCCATTATAAAAGTAATCCCTGATAGCAGAAAGAATCTTTGCTTGTCAGTCTGGCTCCTCAATCCGTCCCGCATCCACGATTATTTCTGGAGAAGGCGTGAGCTGTATTGAGAGGCGAATCCCTCACAATCATCAATTGTCGAGCTCTTTTTTTTCAGCCGTTCAATTTGTGCTATTGGGGACAAGCGTGTGCGCCTTCTCGCTGCAAAAATTGGTGCTTGTCATCACACAAGATTCTCTGTATACTGTAATCAGGTATGTCATTTTGATTATTTCTGAATAGAACAATCACTTTGATATGAAAAGTTAATACCAAAACAAACTCAATAAGGATCATGTTTCAACACATCGGCGGCACGAAAGCCCTTCTTCTCCCCCTTATGACAATGGCACTCTGTGTGAGCGCTGATGCCAAGCCTAGTAAAGACTCGGGCTTGGCAGATGGGGTCAAATACAATGCGAATATCTTCTACTCGGGAATGAAGATTAAGGATAAGAAAAAGAAGGTAGCCGGCTATCGCATCCCCGCCATTGTCACGGCCAAAGACGGCACAGTCGTAGCGGCCATTGATGAGCGCGTGCCCAACCTATCCGACCTTGTCCACAGCGATGACATTAATATCGCCGTCAAGCTCAGTCGCAACAATGGTAAGACCTGGTCCAAGGAGAAAATCATCGTCGACTTCCCCCATGGTCAGTCCGCGTCTGACCCCTCGATGATTGTCAACGAAAAGACGGGTCACATCTTCCTCTTCTACAACTTCATGGACCGCAAGAAGGAGCACAATGTCTACTATCTGCACTACGTTGTCAGTAAGAACAACGGCAAGACATGGAGCAAGCCAGTAGATATCACGGATCAAATCTCCAAGCCTGAGTGGCCCAAAAAGGATTTCAAATTCATCACCTCGGGACGCGGTTGCTACACGAGTGACGGCAAGATGCTCCATACCTTGGTGCGCGTCGGCAAGGGTGTCTTCATCTATGGTAGTGATGACGATGGTAAGAGCTGGTACGTACTCGATACTCCTGTAAACCCTGCTGATGAATCCAAAATCATCGAGCTCAGCGATGGTCGCTGGATGGTCAATGCTCGTGTGAATGGATCCGCCAAGAAGCGCTATGTCCACATCTCCTCCGACAAGGGCAAGACTTGGACGAGCCGCCCCGAGCCTCAGCTCCCCGATGCCGCCTGCAATGCGAGCATCATTCGCTACAGCTCCAAAGCCGCAGGGGACGACAAAGATAGGCTCATCTTCTCCAATGCGAATAGCAACAGTCGTGAAAATCTCACCGTACGTATCAGCTACGATGAGGGCGAGACATGGAGTGACGGCAAGGTCGTCTACCCCGGCAGCTCAGCCTACTCCGACCTGACGAAGCTCGCCAATGGAGATATCGCCCTCTTCTTTGAAAAAGATGGTCACAAGAACAACGAAGTCGTGGTCTTTGACCTCGAGTGGCTCACCGACGGCAAGGATACATACGTCCCTAAGGCAAAAAGCACCTCCAAGTCCTCTAAGTCTTCAAAGGCACCCAAGCCGAAAAAAGATAAGCCCTAGCCTTATTTTTTAGAGGTCTTCTCAATTCTCGCTAGGCGAGAATTGAGAAGACCCTTTCATACCTACACTGGGAGAAGCTCTGTGATGAGACTCACGAAGCTTCCCCAGAGTAGAGATACCGTGAATTATGCAGCAATATCTAGACTTGCTAAACGACGTGCTGGAGCATGGCGTGGGACGCGATGATCGCACAGGTACGGGAACGATAGGTGTATTTGGCCGTCAGATACGCCACGACATGCGCGAGGGCTTCCCCTGCCTGACGACAAAGAAGCTCCACCTGCGCTCCATCATTCATGAGCTGCTCTGGTTTCTCAAAGGCAGCTCCAACATCGCCTATCTCAAGGAGAATGGCGTGAGTATCTGGGATGAGTGGGCGGACGCACAGGGCGAGCTTGGCCCGGTCTACGGCACTCAGTGGCGCGCTTGGCCCGATGGAAAGGGGGGGCACATCGACCAGATCGCGAGTCTGATCAGCAATCTCAAGAGCAATCCCTGGAGCCGCCGCCATGTCATCAGCGCGTGGAATGTAGCCGAGGTCGACGCGATGGCATTGCCACCCTGCCACTGTCTCTTCCAATTCTGCGTCATCCCCGCCCAGCGCGAGGGCGAGCGTCACGGGCTCTCACTCCAGCTCTACCAGCGCAGCTGCGATCTCTTCCTCGGTGTCCCTTTCAACATCGCTAGCTACGCCTTGCTGCTCATGATGGTCGCTCAGGTCTGCGGCTATGAGCCCCGCGAGTATATCCATAGCTTTGGCGATCTGCATCTCTATAAGAATCATCTCGATCAGGCGCGCCTGCAGGCCTCGCGCAGCGTGCGTGCCCTGCCGCGCATGCTACTCAATGAGAGGGTGAGCGAGATAGACGGCTTTGTCTACGAGGACTTCACCCTCCTTGATTACGATCCCCATCCGCATATCAAAGCGACCGTTTCCATATGAGCACACCCTACACACTCTGCGCGGTGGTCGCGATGAGCCCACAGCGCATCATTGGTAAGGACGGTCGCATGCCTTGGCATCTGCCCGAAGATCTAAAGCTCTTTAAAGAGCTCACACTCGGGCATCCCATCCTCATGGGGCGCAAGACCTTTGAGAGCATAGGTCGCTCCCTACCAGGGCGTCAAAATATTGTCCTGACGCGCCAAGCTGATTGGCAGGCGGAGGGCGTCACTGTCATCCACGATATCGCCGAGCTCTCTGAGCTAGAGCTGCAAGATAGAGAGGTGATGCTCATCGGAGGCGGTGAGCTCTACAGGCTGCTCTTGGAGCGTTGCGACATCTTACTCATCTCGCGCCTTCATCATGACTATGAGGGCGATACGTCCTTCCCCGCGTTCGAGCATCTTTTTAATGACGGTGAAATGCTGCGCGAATACGCGGACTTTTCACTCTTTTGCTATACTCGAAGGACTGACAAAGAAATCGAGAATGCCCCCTTCCCCCATCGTATCAACTAAGACAGATCACCCTCTTTTTTAGTATAGTTTTATATTGTATACAATAAAAATATAACTAATACAGATTTCACTTGTCTTCTTGTTTAAAATATGTTTTACTGAGACTGTAATGCCTACTCACTTTTCTTCAGATCAACCCCATGATAGCCTTGACTGGAAGGTGCTTCAAACCGCCCTGCGCGCGGCTGAAGAAGGCGTCTATTGCTGGGATATTAAACAAGGTTACATTTCCTATACCGAGCAATGTATGAAAATGCTCGGCATGCCCTTTAGCGAGACGGCTCCCAACATCTTCACCGAGCCTGAGATCATGATACACGAGCAAGATCTCAATTTCTTCCGCTCCGAGTTGCAACGCTATCTAGGCTGGATCACCAACACGCCTATGCGCCTTGAGATACGCCTGCGCAACATGCGCTCACGCGCGTGGCGCTGGATACGCATCAATGGTCTCGTGGAGCGCGATGAGCAGCATCAGCCCATGCGTCTTGTGGGTGTCTGGATAGATATCACGCGCCGCAAGATGTCTGATCGCCTCGCCAATGAGGACAGAGAGCTCTTTCGCACGCTCATTAACTACCTGCCAGATAGCATTTATTTTAAAAATAAGGAATCACGCTTTGTCGTGGCCAATACGGCAACCGCACAAAAAATGGGCGTGCCCACCCCGTCGGATCTGATCGGCAGCACGGATAGGAATTTCTTTGAAGACAGCATGAGCTCCATCTCGCGACGCGAGGAGCTCGAAATCATGGAGACGCGCCGCCCCATCGTCGCACGCCTCCACTCCGAGCCTTGGAAGGACACCGAAACCAAGACCAAGGGGCGCACCTACAGCCAGATTTCCAAATTCCCTTGGCTCGATGGGCAGGGAGAGGTACGCGGGATCGTGGGCATCTCCTCCGACGTGACCAAGCTCGTCGAGACACGCAAGCAGTACCAAGCCCTCGCCGCGCAGCTTGATGAGCGCAACAAAACCTTAGAAAATGAGATCAACCTCGCACGTGAGATCCAGCAGGCACTCCAGCCCCTGAGCATCCCGACGCGCAAGCTCTACATGGACAACTGCTGCCGCAGCGCACACTTTCACCACATCTACCTCCCTTCAACAGGGGTAGCCGGTGACTGCTTTGCCGTCTTTCCCGTGGGGGAGACAGGAATCGGCATGGTCATGTGGGATGTCATGGGGCATGGCATACGGGCCGCCCTCATCGCGTCCATGCTACGTGGACTCATGGAGCAGGTCGCGGCCCTAGCAGACAGCCCCGCACGACTCCTCTCCTCGTTGAATCGCGTGCTCTTCCGCATCTTTGCCCAAGCAAACATCACCATGTTTGCCTCCGCATGCTATGTCTACCTCGATCTCGAGAGCCGACGACTCACCGTATCGAGTGCGGGACACCCCTCACCTATCGTCATTGATAGTGAGAATAAGGCCTTTGTCCCCAGCCTGCCACGCGCCCCAGGTCTAGGACTAGTCGACACAGCAGTCTTTCGCGAAGCAGAGCTAGAGCTCCAGTCGGGTATGAAGCTCATGCTCTACACCGATGGTCTCACTGAGGCAAAAAATGAATATGGCGACGAGCTCGACTGCCAGCGTCTACTCGACCACCACAATACACACCCCCCCCAGAGCATCAAAGAAATGCTACGTGCGAGCCTCGCCACGATGCACCAATTTGCGGGGACTATACCTATTGACGATGATATCTGTCTACTCGGTGTCTCCTTCGAAGAAGAAATTTTCCACTAAATCACACATACGACAGATATACACAAGAAACACAAAATCGTAGAATAATGCTGCTCATCAGCAAAAAAAACATTGCCAATAAGGAAAAATAAGTTTACTCTAAGGACAGACAAACAAGCAGGATAGACAAACGAACCTATGAAAAAAGATTCTGACGACAACAACGATCATTTTAATATTGCTGATCTCACCGACTTCCAATTTGGGCCAGCATGGGCAAGACAAGGAGACAAATCTAGCGCAGGCTCGCAACAGTATAGGCGTGACGACGCGACGCGCCGTGAGAGACCACGCCAGCGCGAAGGCAGCTCTGGTGATCGTACCCAGCGCCCGCGCTCTCCCCATCGCAGCCGAGACGCGAGGGATAGTAGAGATAATAATAGATCAGAGAGAGGCGAGCGTGGCTTCAAGACACGTGGTGGCTTCTCACGCACATCACGCCCCGAGCGTGTCCTGCCCCCACGCCCTGAGCCCACCGAGGGGCTGCGTGTCGAGCTACGTCCTGCCAACAATATTCTCGAGATCATCTCCCAGCAGGTACACAAGAACAAGCGCGTCATCCCTCTGATGAAGCTCGCAAGCCTCACACTCGCAGCACCGGAGCGTTGTGACCTCGTCCTCATGAAGCTTGAGAATGGTCCCTCTCTCATCCGCTCGAAAAAAGGCGATCTCGCGTGCTGGCTCACCGAGGCTGAGGCACTCCAGTACATCTGGATCGCCCCTTGGTTTGCAGAATACTACACAGAAGAAAGCATCGCCGTAGAAGCCCCCAAGGGCAGCTTCACCGCCATCGCCGTCTGCAAGCTAGGCAAGGAACTCATCGGACCGGTGAATTGGCATGGCTACCAAGCAGCCCTCACCAAGCTCTACAAGAACAAGTACTCCAAGCGCATGAGCATAGATGATTTCCGCAGAGACATCATCGTAGATAAGAGCGAGGAGACGCTGACTCGCTGGCAGACACAAGCCAGCCAGTCCACAGTATGGAAGCCCACACGTGCCGACGCGCTCGACACGGTACTGCCCGACATCAAGAGTGTCGAGGCGGACTTCCTCGCGCATCACTATAGCGATGTGTATGAGGTAGAAGACAAGGTCTTCATCAATGGAGCCTCACCGCAAGATCTGCTCTCCCCTGGGCTAGGTGCTCATCTGCGCATCCAGCTTGATCGCGCCCGCCGCTATCCCCAGATGATCATCCCCAATCTCTGCCATGGTCTCGCACGCCACCATATGCCCATCTTCAAGTGGAACAAGCATCACTACACAGGGCCTAGTCGCATCCGCGTCATCCCCACGGATATCGTGCTCGCCGACCGCATGAATAGCATCATCGACTGGACCAAGCAGAACTCTGGGCAAAAAGTAGATGCCCTCTTCACCGCCCTCTCAGGAGTCAGCGCAGGAGAAGATGAGGCCAGCATCGCGGCAGCTAGCGAAGCCCACGCCCCCTACACAGCCGACCTCATCTGGCTGCTCGACCAAGGCTACCTCGTCGTCACCGATGACAATGCCATCTGGTACCCCAAGGGCGAAGCCGCCCCCACGCCCGAGCCCGTACAGGATAACCGCCAACCACGTAAGAACTCACGCGCTCCACGCAGCCGAGGAGGTAAAAAACCAGCTGCCTCACGCCCCGAAAAGCCCACTGCCCCACGCGCAGAGAAGCCCTCGACAGCAGCAGAAGCTCCTGCACCCGAGGCACCCGAGGCACCCGAGGCACCCGCTGATCTGGTCACAGATACCCCCAGCCCCGCGCCGGAGTCATCACCAGAGCCAAGTGCCGCTCCCAGCGAGGAGAGCCCACAAAGCTGAGTCACAGAAAAAATGTCAAAGCCCGAGATAGATCTGATCTATCTCGGGCTTTTTGTCTTACTCTTACTAGGTTGATGCAGATAGCTAATACATACTTAGCTGCCCCGCTGAGCGCGGCGTGCTTGAAGTGCAGCCTTGGCGGCGGCGCGTTCTTGCGCATTGAGCTTGCCGTCTCCATCTTTATCGAATTTCTTGAGGATTTTCTGTTTTTGTTCGACAGTCAGCTTAGGAGCTGCTTGAGCGGAGCTGACAGGGAGAAGAACGAGGGCGGTGATGAGGAGGATAATGTTTTTCATGATGGGTGATTTTTTCTTGGTGTGACGATGGGGGATGTGATGAGTATAGAACATTTTTTGATCACAGGAAGCATCAAGTGACGAATGGTAAAAATGTGATGACAAGCGGAGATTTTGCATCCATTTCCGCCTATTGCATCGCAGCTTCACACGTATCTACTCATCTTCTATGAGTCTACATGTCACAACAAATGATTGATAATTTAATTCCTACCACTATTATAGTCTTACGATGATTTACATAAAACACCTCTCTATTCTCGCGCTGCTCGCCCAGAGCAGTCTCACACCTATGCATGCTGTAGAAGTCAGGACATCAGCAGATGACCCCAATCTACGCTACATCATCCCCCCTCCTACGAGCTACCGCTACAAGGAAGTCAAGGGTCACAAGATCTTCTACCGCGAGGCGGGCGAGCAGCACAAAAAAACAATCGTGCTCCTCCACGGCTACCCCTCCTCCTCGCACAGCTACAGACACCTCATCCCCTTGCTGGCCACGCACTATCATGTGATCGCTCCTGACAATCTCGGCTCTGGCTACAGCGATCATCCTGATCCTGAGACGGTGAACTATACCTTTGATCTGCTCGCCGACATCAACAATGAGCTCCTCAATCAGCTGGGAGTAGAGGACTATGTGATGTACATGCAAGACTTTGGAGCACCTGTAGGCTATCGCATGATGATGAAAGCGCCGAAGCGCATCAGCGCGCTCATCATTCAGAATGCCAATGCCTACCTCGACGGACTCACCGAGAAGCGTCGCGCCTTCTTCCGCACCGCGCAGAGTGACAGGAGCAAGGAAAAGCAAGAGGCACTCTACCAGCTCACCAGCCCCGAGGCCATCATCAACGGGCAGTATCTCTACGACATCCCCAAGGACAAGCTGCACACGCAGAGCCCCGATGCATGGACGCACGATCTCGCCTTTCTCCGCGACCCCAAGGATAGGCTCATCCAAGTCGCGCTTTTTCGCGATTACAACAACAACCTCCTGAGCTACCCCGCTTGGCAAAAAATGCTACGCGACACCCAGCCGCCCACCCTCATCGTCTGGGGTGCGAAGGACGAGAAGTTCAACAAGCACGGAGCCATGGCCTACCTCACCGACCTCCCCAAGGCCGAGCTGCATCTGCTCGACGCGGGACATTTTGCAGCAGAGGAGAAAACGGGCGACATCGCTGAGCTCATCCTGCGCTTTCTCGCAAAGGACACCCCCAGCAAAGCATCCAAGCCCGCATCGCGTGAAGGTAGCTAAATACTTCTGTAGAATTAAAAAATAATCTGGAACAAGCGCAAACACTCATGCTATATTGTCTGCGTTATGCCGACACCACCATTTTTCTACCAAGCCGCCTTCCCACTCAAGGGAGACGACACGCAATACCGCAAAATCACCTCTGACTACGTGAGCATGAGTGAGTTTGACGGGAAGCCCATGCTCAAGGTCGACCGCGAAGGCCTGCGCCTACTCGCGGAGACCGCATGGCATGATATTGCCTTCTACCTGCGCCCCTCGCATCTCGAGCAGGTCGCGGCCATCCTCGATGACCCCGAAGCATCCGACAACGACAAGAGCGTCGCCCTCACCCTGCTGCGCAATGCCGAGGTCTCCTCACTGGGCATCCTCCCCCTCTGCCAAGACACTGGCACCGCCATCTGCATGGGCAAGAAGGGCCAGCAGGTCTGGACGAATTGCAACGACGAAGAGGCTATCTCACAGGGTGCCTACGACTGCTACACCAAGGAAAACCTCCGCTACTCCCAGACCGTGGCTCTCGACATGTACAAGGAGACCAACAGCGGCACCAACCTGCCAGCACAAATTGATCTCTACGCGACCGACCACGGCACCGACTACGACTTCCTCTTCATGTCCAAGGGCGGCGGCTCGGCGAATAAGACCTACCTCTACCAAGAGACCAAGGCCTTGCTCAATCCCACCTCTCTCAAGAAATTCATGGTGGAAAAGATGAGCACCCTTGGCACAGCAGCCTGCCCTCCCTACCACATCGCCTTTGTCATCGGTGGCACGAGTGCGGAATCCTGCTTGAAGGCCGTCAAGCTCGCCTCGGCGAAGTACTACGACACGCTCCCCACCACAGGCAATGAGCATGGTCAAGCCTTCCGCGACGTTGAGCTTGAAAAGGAAGTGCTGGAAGAGGCGAACAAGCTCGGCCTCGGTGCCCAATTCGGCGGCAAGTGGTTTGCGCTAGATCTGCGCATCATCCGCCTCCCCCGCCACGGTGCCTCCTGCCCCGTCGGCATGGGTGTCTCCTGCTCGGCTGACCGCAATATCAAGGGCAAGATCCGCCCCGATGGCATCTACATCGAGCAGTTGGAGTTCGACCCTGGGCGCTTCATCCCCGAGGCTTGGCGTCATGTCAAGAGCGAGGCGGTGAGCATCGATCTCGATCGCCCCATGAGCGACATCCTCGCCGAGCTCAGCAAGTACCCTGTCAAGACGCGCCTCTCGCTCAATGGTACGATCATCGTCGGACGCGACATCGCGCATGCCAAGCTCAAGGAGCTCGTTGACTCGGGCAAGGAGCTACCCGACTACATCAAGAATCACCCCATCTACTACGCGGGTCCCGCCAAGACCCCCGAGGGCTACGCCTCCGGCTCCTTTGGCCCCACCACCGCGGGTCGCATGGACTCCTACGTCGATCTCTTCCAGAGCTTGGGCGGCAGCCTGCTCATGATCGCCAAGGGCAATCGCGCCCAGTGCGTCACTGATGCTTGCCAGAAGTACGGCGGCTTCTACCTCGGCTCTATTGGTGGTGTCGCCGCCGATCTGGCGAAGAACTGCATCACCAGCGTCGAGTGCATCGAGTACCCCGAGCTCGGCATGGAGGCGATCTGGAAGATCACCGTCGAGGACTTCCCCGCCTTCATCCTCGTGGATGACAAGGGCAATGACTTCTTTGCCGAGATCCGCAAGAATTGGTGCTGCGGAGGCTGCAAGAAATCCTAATAGATTAATACTCTAGCCATCATTTACCGAGCGATAGTAGCCAGTCTACTATCGCTCGCATTGTTTCTCGATCTGGATGCTTACAGAATAAATGTTATTTTGTAATACGCCTATTTTATCTTGCCATGAGCATCTATCAGGTATATCGTAAATAGAATGCTAAGCCTCACACGATCAATCACCGCTACGAACACCCTGCGCATCGAGCATAAAAAAAAGCCACCCCGTCGGATGGCTCTCTTTTCAATCCTCACTTGAGGGCCACAATGTGGCGATTAAGATAAACTTTATTTGAACTTGCGATGTTTATTCAGTGCAGTCATCTTAGCAAATCTACACACCAAGTCAAGCACACTTTTCACAAAAAACACACAACTCACACGTTATGAACAAAAAGAAAATATCTAACATTTCCATCATGACAGAAGACTACCTCATGGGGCTCGACATAGGCACGAGCTCCGTCGGCTGGGCTACTAGCGATATGAATTATCGCGTCATCCAGCGTCGCCGCAAGAGTCTCTGGGGCGTGCGCCTCTTTGAAGAGGGGCAAAAGGCAGAGCAACGCCGCATCTTCCGCACACAGAGAAGACGCTACGACCGCCGCTGCGAGCGTCTCAAGCTCCTGCAATCCCTCTTTGCCGCCCCCATGGCAGAGCTCGATCAGGGATTCTTCCAACGCTTGAAGGACAGCTTCTTTGTACGCGAAGACAAGGTGATTGAGCAGCCCAACAGCCTCTTTGATGACGAGAGCTATCAGGACAAGCACTTTCATCAGCAGTACAAGACCATCTACCATCTGCGCCATGCACTCATGACCTCAGATGAGCCGCATGATCTACGCCTCGTCTATCTTGCTATCCATCACATCATTAAAAAGCGCGGTCACTTCCTCATGAAGGGCGAGAGCCTCAGTGATGTCAAGGACTTTAGCCTCTGCTGGCAGAGCTTTGTCAAAACGCTAGATCATACCGAGATCAGAGAAGATATCAGCTTTGAATACGCCAAGGCGCAGGACATCGCCGAGGCACTCCTCGCCGAGGAGTCATTAAACGATAAAGGCAAAATCATCCTCAAGAAGGTAGGCGAAAAGTCTTGGTGCAAAGATGAAAACAACTGCGCCAAAGAGCTCATCAAGCTCCTCATCGGCGGCACATGCAAGCTGAGTACCGTGTTCGACCTCGACCCCGATGACGAGGAAGCGCAAAAACAGAGCATCTGCTTCAAAAAAGACGACTACGATGCCAAAGCCCCCGCATGGGCTACGCTGCTCGGCGACCAATTCCCCCTCATCGAGCAAGCCAAGGCCGTCTACGACTGGAGCATCCTCTCACGCATCCTCAAGGATAGCAGCTCCCTCTCCGAGGCGAAGATCAAGAGCTACGAGCAGCACAGAGCCGACCTAGCCATTCTCAAGAGAGTCATGAAGCAGCTCGGCAAAAAAGAGCTCATGTTTGACAGCCCCGATGCCCTCAATAAAAAAGGAGTCAACTACAGCAACTACGTAGGCTACTACAAAAAGGGAGGCAATAAGATCACTTGCGACTCCTGTAGCTATGATGATTTTTGCAAAACAATCAAATCCCAGCTCCCCGATCTCAAGAAGCAAGCCGACGATCTCCCCGCAGAGATCCTAGCCGACACGACCTACATCCTCGAGCGCATCGAGCAAGGCGACTTCCTCCCCCTACAGGTCCAGAAGGACAACGCAGTGATCCCCCATCAAGTCCACCTCGAAGAGCTCAAGAAAATCCTCCTCCGAGCCCAAAAGCATCACCCCTTCCTGCTTGAGGCAGATGAGTACGGCAGCGTCAGCGACAAGATCATCAAGATGATGACCTTCCGCATCCCCTTCTATGTAGGGCCGCTCAATGATGCACACAAGAAAGCGGGCGACGAAGGCTTTTGCTGGATCGTGCGCCGCGTCGTCGATTCGAAGGAAAAAATCCTTCCGTGGAATTTTGAGCAACTCGTCGACAGACACAAAAGTGCGGCACGCTTCATGGAGCGCCTGAGCAGCAAATGCACCTACATCCCCACCGAGGATGTCCTACCCAAGTGCTCGCTGCTCTACCAAAAATTCACCGTGCTCAACGAGCTCAACAATCTGAGCCTCCACGGCGATCGCATCTCGGTGGAGCTCAAGCAGAAAATCTACACAGAGCTCTTCGGCCGCAGCAAAAAAGTGACACGCAAAGCACTCATCAAGTACCTCATCCAGCAAGGCGTACTCAGCAAAGGAGAGGAAGATGCCGTCTCCGGCATTGATGAGGAGATCAACTCCAAGCTCAGCACCCTCATCACTCTCAAAGTCCTCTTCGGTGACCAAATGCCCCCTGAGGACAAGCTCGAAGAAGCCATCCTCCTCATCACCAAGCTCGGCATGGACAAAGACATGCTCCACGAGAGCATGAAAGAGATCTTCCCCGACATGAGCCGCAAAAAGCTCCTACGCCTCTGCGAGCTCGACGCTAGCGGCTGGGGACGCCTCTCACACAAGCTCCTCACAGGCATCTCCCACGAGACGCACGGCAGCATGATCGATGCCCTCTGGACGACCAATGCGAACCTCATGCAGCTGCTCGGCGCAGAATACGGCTACGGCAAGCTCATCGACAGCTACAACGACAGCCGCACCCGCTGGCATGAGAACAAGTACGAGCAAGTCGACAATCTCTTCATCCCCCCCGCCGTCAAGCGCGGAGTCAGACAAAGCCTGCGCATCATCGAAGAGGTGGTGAGCATCATGGGCAAAGCCCCGCAAAAAATCTGCCTTGAGGTCGCACGCGGCCCTGAGGAGAAAAAGCGCACCATCTCGCGTCGCCTACGACTCGCCGCCCAGTACAAAAAAGTACAGCTCAAGCAATGGGCAGAAGAAATAGAAAAATACACCGACGCACGCTTCAAATCCGACCGCCTCTACCTCTACTACACCCAGATGGGACGCTGCATGTACACAGGCAAGGTGATTGAGATCGATCAACTATCAACCGACTACGACATCGACCACATCCAGCCCATCAGCAAGACCGCCGATGACAGTCTCGACAACCGCGTGCTCGTGCTCAAAAAAGAAAACGGGCGCAAATCCGACATCTACCCCATCGACCACAGCATACGCCACGCCCAAGCCCCCTTCTGGAAAGAGCTCTATGAGAAAGGACTCATCAGCCGCGGCAAGCTCAATCGCCTCCTGCGCGACCAAGCTATGAGTGAGGAAGAGCTCGCCGGCTTCATCAACCGCCAACTCGTCGAGACACGCCAAAGCACCAAGGTCGTCGGCAAGCTACTCGAGACACTCTACCCCGACACCCGCGTTATCTACGTCAAGGCGGGCAATATCTCACGCTTCCGCCAAGACAATGAGCTCATCAAGATACGCGAGCTCAACGACCTCCACCACGGCAAGGACGCCTACCTCAGCTGTGTGGTCGGTCAGGTCTACGATGAGAAGTTCACCCGCAACGTGCTGCACTTTGTCAAAAAGAAAGAACGCTACAATCTCAAGGTAGATAAGATCTTCTCACGCGACCTCCAGCGACATGAGCGCGTCATCTGGCGCAGCGGTGCGGAGGGCAGCATCGCCACCGTTCGCTCGATGATGCAGCGTCACGACCTGCTCATCACCCGTATGCCTCAGATCGAGACAGGACACTTCTTTGACCAAAATATCGTCTCAAAGCGCGCGGGACTCGTCCCGATCAAAAGCTCCGATGCCCGACTACGCGATACAGAACGCTACGGCGGCTACAATAGTGAAAAAGGAGCCTACTTCTTCCTCGTCGAACATGGGAAAGGCAAAAAGCGCATCAAGACCATGGAATTTGTCCCCGTGCGCCTCCTCAAGCAAATCGAGCAAGACGATACTGCACTAGACAGCTACTGCAGCGAGCAACTCCAACTAGTAGAGCATCGCATCCTCATTGCCAGAATTCCCAAGCAAAGTCTGCTCAAGATCAACGGCGTACCCTACCTCCTCTGCGGTCGTGGTGATAAGCAACTCCTTTTCAATCACTGCGTTCAGCTCACACTCCCTCCAGACTTAGAAGCCATCCTCAAAACAGTCATACGTGTAAACAGTATCGCCATCAGCAAAGAAGCCAAGGAAGGAGATGCTCAATACCAGATACGCAAGCACCAACTCACGAGCAAGCAATGCCTCGCACTCTATGATTTCTTTATCAGCAAGCTCGAATCCAGTATCTACGGACGTATCATCACCTCACCACTCAAACTAGCTCAATCCTACCGCGATAGTTTCCTTGACGATTCCAATGGACATGAAGAAAACAAGAAGAGTGATGATAGAAACACTCAAATTATTATACAGCTATGTCAAGACATAGTCAATCTCCTCTACTTCTTCCAATGCAATGCTGTACCAGCAATCATCAACGGAAAAAAACTCTCACGTATTCGCTATACGAAAAACATCACCGCGCAACAATCAGTCTCCCTGATCAATCAATCCATCACCGGCTTCTATGAAAACAGCATCAACCTCCTAGAGCTATGAGCTGGCGCGTCATCGTCATCAGTGGAATCGCCAAGCTCGACCTCCAGCTCGGCTTCATCGTCGTGCGCAAAGAGCAACTCACGCGCATCCACATCAGCGAGGTACATACCCTCATCCTTGAGTCAACTGCGGTCTCACTGACCGCAGCCCTGCTCAATGAGCTCATCGAGCACAAAGTCAAAGTCATCTTCTGCGACAAGCAGCGCAACCCCTCCTCCGAGCTCATCCCCTGCTACGGCAGCCACGACAGCAGCCTCAAAATACAGCAACAGCTCGACTGGAGCCACGCCAAGCGCAACGCCGTCTGGGTAGAAATCGTCCAAGAAAAAATCCGCCAACAAGCCCACCTCCTCCAAGAGCGCGGTAAGCAACAAGAATCCACCATGCTCCAGCAATACGCCGACGACGTACAGCCACGCGACAGCAGCAACCGCGAGGGACACGCCGCCAAGGTCTACTTCAACGCCCTCTTTGGCATGGACTTCAAGCGCAGCGTAGAAGAGCCCCGCAACGCCGCGCTCAACTACGGCTACGCCATCCTCCTCTCCGCCTTCAACCGAGAAATCACCGCCGCGGGCTACCTCACCCAATGCGGACTCGCCCACCGCAGCCGCTTCAACCCCTTCAACCTCGCCTCCGACCTCATGGAGCCCTTCCGCCCCCTCATCGACCGCCTCGTCGTCACCTTCGATGACAGCGAGTTTGGACGAGAAAAAAAAGACGCCCTCATCGACCTCATGCACAGCGAGCTACAGATCGAGGGCAAAAGCCAGCAACTCCATCGCGCCATCACCCTCTACGTACGCTCCGTCTTTGACGCGCTCAACTTTGGTAGCAAGCTGAGCTTCTACCACAAAGCCTAATCCCCCACCCCATGCCCGAACGCATACGATTTATGAGAATACTAGTCCTATTTGACCTCCCCATCGAGACGAGGGCGGAGAGACGCATCTATGCCAAATTCCGCAAATATTTGATAAAAAACGGCTTTTACATGCTCCAAAAATCCGTCTACTGCAAGATGGTGCTCAATGGCAGCAATGCCGAAGCCGTGAAGAAGAACCTCCGCCACAACCGCCCCGACCGAGGACTCGTCCAAGTACTCCTCGTGACAGAAAAGCAATTTGTCCGCATGGAGTGCATCACCGGCGAGAGCAGCACCGACGTCCTCTCCGACACCAGAACAAGAGTCAACCTATGATCATCGCCCACCGCGAGCTCAGCGCCCCCATCCCCCTCTCCGAGACACAGCCCACCGTGCTCATCTTGGAGAATGAGCAGCTCTTTCGACAATGGATCCAGATGCTCTCCCAGCAATGCGAGGGAGATCAAGGAGCATTCTGTCTATCGCATGAAGGAGAGGATAGACATTTTGCAAAGCACGCGCTCATCATACGCGACCCGCTCTTTGACACAGAGGTCGAATCCCGCATCAGCAACACGCTGCTACGCACGCTAGAGAAGCTCGCAAGAAATGATTACGTTGCCGAAACCCAACGCGTTGAAGAGATTTTGCTGAGCTACGCAGATCAGCTCATCACAGGGCTTAACATATCGCTAGAAAGCAGTGAGAGCATAGACATCAAAGCCTTGATGAAGCTGCTCCACATCACGCCGCGATGGGAGGAGGATTTATGCGCACGCCTCAGCTCACAGATGCGACTCGCGCAAGAGTTTCTACATACGGAGCTTTACATTCTTGTAGGATGCAAGAGCTATCTCACGAGCTCTGAGCTCGGGGAGCTCTACCAAGAGTTCGCGCGACGACAAGCCAAGCTCTTACTTATAGAGTCTCATCAGCGAGAGATCCTAGCAGAAGAAAATACCATCATCATTGATCGCGACCTCTGCGAGCTCCGATTTGACGCATCATAGACAAGTTTGAATTCAATATAATCACGCTATATAAAAACGCTCACATGCTACACTCAGCTCTCTCAAGCAAGCTTATCTATGCCGTCATTATCCTGATAGCACTATAAAAGTCAACCGCATTTCTAAATAGAAAAGCAATTCATTATTAACCCTATAACTTTATGATAGCAGACACAGCTATCATTTGAATATTGACAGCACCAGATTTTTTCTTTACACTCACGGCGCAAGTTTTGAGGGTTTCGAATACATCGACATTAGTAGGTAGACGTACCGCCACCTCTTAAAACCTCATGAATCTGAGATTTGGGGTTTGAGAGCGATGTCATTCAGTAACCCTCCAAAACCGCCGCCGCGGAGGGCTATGCCTTCTGCTAGTTTGAGAGCGATGTGATTCAGTAACCCTCCAAAACGCAGGATGGGGCAAAGATTGTCGCGTATGGGTTTGAGAGCGATGTCATTCAGTAACCCTCCAAAACCATTTACCCCCGACACCTTATACATTTGCAGTTTGAGAGCGATGTCATTCAGTAACCCTCCAAAACCCTCATCATCTATCTGAGTATGCAGCGTGTGTTTGAGAGCGATGTCATTCAGTAACCCTCCAAAACTCTTTTGCGACTACATCAACATAAAGAGGCGTTTGAGAGCGATGTCATTCAGTAACCCTCCAAAACAGGCATGTAACAATATAGAACTAACTGCCGGTTTGAGAGCGATGTCATTCAGTAACCCTCCAAAACGCTCGGGGGTATACCATAGCGCAAGCGGCTGTTTGAGAGCGATGTCATTCAGTAACCCTCCAAAACTAGTGTTGTTGCCATCAACAACACCCGCCAGTTTGAGAGCGATGTCATTCAGTAACCCTCCAAAACCAGTCTCTTGTACATAGTCGCCCTTGATGGGTTTGAGAGCGATGTCATTCAGTAACCCTCCAAAACGGTCAGAAAGATGCATGAGCTTGGCTCTCAGTTTGAGAGCGATGTCATTCAGTAACCCTCCAAAACAGTAACGGATGATATGCGTACGTTCATCAAGTTTGAGAGCGATGTCATTCAGTAACCCTCCAAAACGCAAAGTATTTTTAAAGGGAGGCACTCAAGGTTTGAGAGCGATGTCATTCAGTAACCCTCCAAAACCCAAAACATCTCTAGCAAGTCCCTAACTCGGTTTGAGAGCGAGGGCATTCAGTAACCCTCCAAAACCGTTGTCGTATCTATTGTCGCCCTTGATGGGTTTGAGAGCGATGTCATTCAGTAACCCTCCAAAACCAAAAGCAGCACGCGACATACGCGTGATTCGTTTGAGAGCGATGTCATTCAGTAACCCTCCAAAACTAGAGACAGTCTCCTTATCGCCCACCCGCAGTTTGAGAGCGATGTCATTCAGTAACCCTCCAAAACTTGGTCGCCTGAAAAAAAGGCTAAGGCTATGTTTGAGAGCGATGTCATTCAGTAACCCTCCAAAACGTTGTGATTGGGAACTGATTGGTTATAGGTGTTTGAGAGCGATGTCATTCAGTAACCCTCCAAAACACAGCTTGAGGTAGTCAGAGCAGTGTATGGGTTTGAGAGCGATGTCATTCAGTAACCCTCCAAAACTGAGGTTCGTGGGCGGTGTTGCTCTAGTGCGTTTGAGAGCGATGTCATTCAGTAACCCTCCAAAACCGACTTCGAAGCGTATTCCCTTAAGGGTGAGTTTGAGAGCGATGTCATTCAGTAACCCTCCAAAACATAAAAGCAGAGTCGAGAAAGGACATCGCTGTTTGAGAGCGATGTCATTCAGTAACCCTCCAAAACAGAGACACGTATAAAAAAGAA
>CAYJOV010000004.1:42237-49357 GCA_964371905.1 uncultured Akkermansia sp.
GCATTTCGTTTCGCGGGGGTTTGAGAGCGATGTCATTCAGTAACCCTCCAAAACTGACGATGTGGTAGTTGTCTGAGATTTGGGGTTTGAGAGCGATGTCATTCAGTAACCCTCCAAAACTCTGCCCTGTCACCGTATCCGCAGGCGAGGGTTTGAGAGCGATGTCATTCAGTAACCCTCCAAAACGCTGACTGCGTCAAAGACTGGTTAAACACCGTTTGAGAGCGATGTCATTCAGTAACCCTCCAAAACAGTTTTATTTCTTCTATTTGGCTCTATTTGGTTTGAGAGCGATGTCATTCAGTAACCCTCCAAAACGATTCTAGGTAGGAATATTAGCGTAAGCTGGTTTGAGAGCGATGTCATTCAGTAACCCTCCAAAACGCGGCTGATTGGTTGGCGGAGCGTGGCATTGTTTGAGAGCGATGTCATTCAGTAACCCTCCAAAACCCCTCTCAGCGCCAGTCTCACACAGCGAGCGTTTGAGAGCGATGTCATTCAGTAACCCTCCAAAACCCGCGCTCCGTCGCTGCTCGGCGATGGTGGGTTTGAGAGCGATGTCATTCAGTAACCCTCCAAAACTCTCATGGGCTCATCACGCATGATTCACTGGTTTGAGAGCGATGTCATTCAGCATCTGGTTAGGATTCTGCCTCGGACTGCGCACAGCATCAATTACCATAATGCAGCAGTCGTTCAGATTTTTCTATCCTCGGCATCCTGCGTCGTCGCCATCTAGCTTATCGTAGATTGTGCTTGATTATAGCTCTTTGGGGATTTTCACCCCAGCGTCTACGCCATGTCTGGCGTACCCAAAATCAAGCCCACCTTTTCGAAAAAAGATGGGCTTGATGATAAAAAAGTCTTGGATAAGAACGCTCTTAGCGAATCGTCTTAACCGTGATTGCGCTCTTACCTACGCGGCTGCGGAGGTAGTGGAGCTTGGCGCGACGCACCTTGCCACGTGTGACGATTTCGATCTTGGCGATCTTGGGGGTGTGGATGGGGAAGGAACGCTCAACGCCGACTCCGGAGGAGATCTTACGGACGGTGAATGCTTCGTTCACACCAGATCCACGCTTGGCAATTACGATACCTTGGTAGATCTGTACGCGCTCTTTGCCACCTTCGATAACGCGGCAGTGTACCTTGACGGTATCGCCTACGTTGAAGGGAGTTACATCGCTTTTCAGCTGCTCATCATTGATTTTGTCGAGAATGTTCATCTTATCTCCTTGTGTTCTTTATCTAAAAAATATACGACCTAAAAGCTCCCTTGGAGCACGTACGAGGTGCAGTAGTCTACACGATCTTGAGTCTCTTGGCAATGCAAATTTGTAAAAAAATCATTTTTTTGACATTCATGCGAAGCAAATCGTTTTGTTTTCAGCGGGATAGCCATTACTGGGATGCTTTCGCTGCGGGGAAGTGCTGCTGCATCATGCGCTTGGCTGCGGGGAGATGTGGGCTCTTGCCAAAGAGCTCAAAGATGCGCTCCAGCGAGAGACGCGCCTGCTCCTTTTGCTTGTTGAGCAGCTGGGCTTGCACGACGCAGAGCGCCGCCCGTAGCTGGACGGTGGCATCAGTGGATTCACGCACAATACGTGCGAAGAGCTCGGCGGCTTGCGCATAGTCAGCTTGGATGAGAGCATGGCACGCACTCATCCCGAGATTCATCGCGACCGCTTGGGGTTTGCTCGGGTAGGGTCTATAGAGAGGGTCTCCCATGACAATGCCCTGCCACGAGAGCGCAGGTGTCGCCATCCCCGCCGCCTCGGCGAGCGAGTAGCCACTCAGCAGCCGCGCATAAAAGACGTCCAGATGCAGCGAGCCTGTGAGGAAGGGCTCCCAGACATTGCCAGCCGAGACATCCGCCCCCTTCGCCAGCAGAGCGCCGACCCAGCCCTCCGTGTGCGAGCGTACATTCGTCGCGCTAAAAGAATGCAGATGCACCGCCACCGCTCCGGGGGCAAAGCGGAAGTGCCCTCCCCCCTGTTCACCAAATGGTCCCTGTGCGCGCCCCTCATACCAGCCAAAATAAGCAACCGCTGGCGTAGGGAGCGGGTAGTGCTCCACCAGTGCGGGGCGCAGCGCGTCGAGAAAGACCGGCTGCCCCGCATCATGCGCCATCGTGGCGATGCTACGCAGCCACGTATCGCCAGCGGGATAGGGTCCCCCGAGATCAACAATCGTCCAGCCGACGAGTCCGCCCCGCCGCTCGACCTCATGGGGCTGCGTGATCATGCGACGGCAGATCGCGGCGCTGGGCGCATCGATGCGTGTGACGGGCAGCATGCGAAAGCCACTCATCGCAATGCGCTCATCGCGGCGGAAGTAGGGATTGCGCAGCATGCCCTTGATCGGGTAGTCCCCCGCCCCGAGCAGAGCGAGCTCACTATCGACACTCGCGGCACTCGTCTGCTGCCAAGGCTCGGGCTTTGCCCCCTGCGCGGTAGGACGCGCCGTGATGCGCAGGGGGAGCTCGGGCATGAGCACCATGGCATAGATGGGATGCACGCCCAGCTGCTTAGAGGCGGGGAATTGCAAGCTACGCTCTTGCGCGAGCTTCAACAAGGGGGTGTAAATCTGGCTCCTATACACCTCCGTGCTGATATCTCGCAGGCTGGGTGAGCTGCGCAGGGGGAGCATGTTGCGCTCGGGAATGCCACGCGTACGCGCATAGAGCTGTGCGCATTCACGACTCAGCTCCGAATCGGCATTGTAGACCACAGCTACATGATCGGCTCGAAGCGACTGCGCATAGCCCTCCGAGAGCAGCAGCATGAGTGCCACAAGCAGGCAATAAAAAGTCTTCATCTCATTCACATCAATTCATACAAAAGAATGCGCTCCTCATCCGTATACGCCGCTTTCTGCCCCCGCGCATCCAGACGTGCCGTCGTCCATGAGAGCTGAGCCGCGAGACCTGCTTCCCCCTCAATGGTGAAGTCCCATCCCAGTGAGCTCGTCCCTATACGCGTCACACGCGCGAGGATCACATAACGCTCCCGAAAGCGCAACGGCTGCCTGTACTCCACCTGCACCTGCACACGCGGCAGCATCATACGCGCCCGCATCATCGCCTCGAGCATCCCGCAGGCCTCCAGAGCAGCCGTCTCCGCGCACTCCGCGTAGCGCAAAAAATTGCTAAAATGCACAATGCCCGCCGCATCCGTCTCGTAGAATGCCACGCAGCCCTCGTAGCGATAGCCAGCCTCAACAATATTCATAGGCGTCATAAAAAACTCCTTGATAGAAAATTATCGACTAATAGTCTGCGAACGCCAATCACCACTACGACGGCGACGCATCTCATCAATACGCGCATTCCAGCCCTCCTCCTCCAGCTCGGCAAAGTTGATACGCTTCTCATCCGCCGCCATGCGCAGGTAGAGCACCAAGCGACGCTTCCCATCCGAGAAGGTCAGAAAGCGACGGCGACTCTGGTGAATATCCTCCGAGGAGAGACTCTCCAGCGCCGACTCGTCGCGCAGAGTCGCACGCAGCCCCTCCTCCAGCTTATTGAGTCCCAGATAACGCTCCGCCTCTGCTAGCGACATGCCTTGGAGTCGGTCATTCTTTGTCAGAGGCTTGAGCACACGATAGGCCGCATAGAGCGCGGGCGTGCTCAGAAGACCATCCTGATTCCCCTGCTCATACATACGCTCACGGTCGCGCTTCTGAGCGAGAGCAGGTGAGCTCATCACCAGAGGGTAAATGACAAACCACATCAACACCAAGCAGAGCAGAGAGGCAATCACATACCAACGCGCGCGCCTCTGCGCCACCATCGCGCGCATCGCGCCGTAGAATCGCGCGACGAGCCCCTCATCAGCCCTGCCAAAGAGGAAGCTCGCACGCACGCGACCGCGGCTTGCCGCGATCTCACGCACCGTACGCGCCCTCTGCACATCAAGCTGCTGGAGATCCACCTCATTACCCTCATAGCCAGCCATGGGGCGAGAGAACATATAGGCCAGCAGCCCGAGGCGAAACACCACGCTACATGCCACAAAAATCCCCGCATAAAATAGCCCCTGAGACAGCCGCCCATCCTCATAGCTCAACATAGGCCAGAGCATCTCCGGATACCACACCTGCAAGAGCGGCCACGCCACCACCGCAAGCAGCAGCGTCAGCCCCCATGCCCAAAACCACACCGCATTCTTCCTCTCACCGGCCAGACTTGCCGCATAGAGAGCCACGAGAGCGAGCATCCACACCGCATTGAGCGCAAAAAAGCCCCCCGCATCAAAAAGCCCTGGCACAGCCACCCCATACAAGGGAGCCGTCATCGCAGGGGAAAAGCTATGAGGGTAAGACCACGCGAGCAGGCAAAGCAGAGCGCACAGCGTGGCAAAGAAAACTCGGAGAAAAAACAACAACGATGTCATGCCATTCATTGTATGACTTTTCCCCCCAGCTGTCAAGCAAGCCCGCCCGCCTCCTGCGCTCGAGCGTATGCTCTACGCAGCGAGTAGACAGCAGAGAGAGGGGGGCGACTCTCTGAGATACTTGATTAGATTTTTTTTGTGGCGCGAAAAGATATCAGACGATTCAGAAGAAATTGCAAACCTGTCACTACAAAAATACTAATCAATTTAGCTATTTCCTCTGAGTATGACATGATATCAATCATTAAGTAGAGCAATACGGCACTAAGGGCTAAACCCAAAAGCCCTACACCAGTGAAACTAAAATAACGCCGAAGGAGCTTATCAGTACGTTTAAAATTCAAAAATGCATTCAAGGTAAAACTTGAGCTAATACCTACAAAGGTACTCAGGCAGTTGATGAATTGATAATTCCAATCGACACTATTTTTTAATGAGACAAAGATCACATAATCCAGCGTAGCCGAAAAGACACCTATACATCCGTAAAATACAAGATAACGGAGCTCCTTTGTACCTAATGGTATTTTTGATAAAATATTCACACTTTGGATTTATCATTTAAAAGAGTATGCTATCGTTTGCAAAAAGGAACGACTCGCAGCTTTTAGTAATCTCCATTTTTTTATTGATACCTCCCCCGTCTGCCTATCTTGGTGAGGAATAGCATATTGCTTGAATCGTAATTGTTCGCGACCGACATGACCAGAAACAATTAGATTCGGAGCAAAAGTATCATCAGGGATACTCTTATAGATTGATTCAAAGCTACTTGAGCGCATTAAACGATAGGGTGCATTAACATCCCAGACAGACTTCTTATAGAAGATAGATACGACACAGCGCGAAACAAAGCTTATAATCTTACGAGGCATAGGTTGCTTGCGGCCATCGCGCATACCGAGCAAAAAATCGTAGTCTTCACGCTCTGCCCACATCTGAGGGAATAAACCTGAGCCCATCTCATTATCGCTATCCATCTGAAACACCCATTGTGCTAATTGGCTCGCCTCTCTATAACCGCGTAAAATGGTAGGTCCATGCCCTTCATTCGCTTTATTGCATGCTTGAACACTCTCTGGATATCGAAAAGCATAATCATTGAGAATATCAGCCGTCGCATCTTTGGATCCATCGTTATAAGCTAAAATCCGATAGCGAATAGACAAAGAGTCAAGCAACTGACGCCACTCATCTAAAACAGAAGCAATAGCCTCCTCTTCGTTGTATACAGGAACAACGACACATAAATCTAAAAGCTGTTTAAAATCACTCATAAGCGTTAAAGCATATCAAGTACGAACTTTAACAGAAAAAAAATGTTAGAGCAAGCTCTATTTATACCATCCATAAACAGTCCTAGCGCGCACAGCAGCCCTTGAAATTGAGTGCCATGAGCTTATAATCGTCTTGGTCAAAAGCGAAGTCTGTGTCGTACCCATAGCCTTCTATTTTTTTATTGCATTCTGTACCTTGTTAGTTATAATTAAGTAATGTGCATTACTAGATCACTATTGTGTTGTGCTGCTGGGCTGAGCCTTGCTGCGGGGGTACAGGCTGCTGACTGGGCTGCTTGGCGTGGACCACAGGCGGATGGTATCAGTCAGGAAACCATTAAAGACTCGGGGGAAATCGCCTGGACCAAGGAATTGGGGCAGGGATATAGCGCGGTCACGGTAAAGGACGGCAAGCTGCTAACCGCGGGTAATATTGATGACATCGATTATATCTATTGCCTCGATCCGACAACGGGGAAGGAGATTTGGAAGTATTCCCAACCCGCCGACAAGGGCAAAGCCTATGCGGGGCCTCTGAGTACACCTGTGACTGATGGTGAGCTCGTCTGGTTCTGCAATCGCTTTGGCGAGGTGATTTGTCTGGATTTTGCAACGGGCAAGAAGCTCTGGGCGAATGACCTGACGGGCAAGACTGGAGCTATTCCTGAGTGGCATGTTTCTAGCTCGGTGGTGATTTATCAAGACTTGGCCCTTATCGGTCTGGGCGATGCGGGAGCCGCCTTGAACAAGAAGACAGGCGAGGTTGTCTGGCATTCTAATGGGATCGCGACTCACTCCACGCCCACCATCATGACGTACAAGGGTACGGACTACGCCCTCATTATGAGCGGAAAGTATATCAATGTGGTCAATCCCAAGGACGGCAAGCTCATCACGAGGGCGGACTATCCGCAGATGTACGATATCACGGGTGCGAGTCCTGTGGTCGTGGATGCGGAGAAGGGTGAGTTTATGGTGTGCTCGGGCTACAAGACGGGGCGTGCTATTCTCTTTGCCTTCGATGGCAAGAGTCTCTCCAAAGTCTGGGAGGTGAAGCACCTCAATAGTCAATTCTCCACCCCTGTGCTTCATGATGGTGTGCTCTATGGCTCAGATGGCAATACGAATGCTCGTAGAGCCCTGCGCGCCGTTGATGCCAAGACGGGAGCCCTACTCTGGGAGGGAACACTGCGCTTTGGCTCTGCTATGATTGCAGGGGACAAGCTCGTCTATCTCGATGAGCGCGGTGGTCTGCACTATCTGAACTTCGACAAGAGCAAAGAGGATATCATTAGCTCGCACGATGTCAAGGGAAAAGGGAAGTACTGGCAGATGCCCGTCGTCGCCAATGGCTATCTCTACTGCCGCAGTGACAAGGGCTCACTTGTTGCCGTTAAGGTGAGCTGAGTTTTTTTAGCGTCGACGCATGATGAAGGCTGGTAACTGATG
>CAYJOV010000005.1:0-43631 GCA_964371905.1 uncultured Akkermansia sp.
CGGGTATCGTCCAGCTCAATGATGTGGCGAGCGATAGTGTCACGGTGCGCAGTGGGGCGACACTCAACTTTCACGATGCCGACACGAGTATGGAGAGCATCCACGTCGATGGCGGCACGCTCGCGCTGACCGTCGCGCAGCAGGGAGACTACGCCATCACAGGTACGACTGCTTCTACTCTACGCATCGCGGCGGGATCTGAGGAGCAGGTGAAGCTCACGAATCTCGCAGGCTTCCTCGGTCAGATCTCCATTGCAGCCAATGGCTACCTTCATCTCGATTCCGCACTCTCAGCGAGCTCCAAGCTCAGTATGGAGAGCAATGCGCACTTCGAGCTCGCGGCGAATCGCAGCCTGAGCAATACCGATCAGAGCACCCGCACGGGCAACTACACGATCAATGTCGGGGCGAATGCCAGCCTCGCCGAGCATAGCGTGAGCTACAATCTCCAATCAGGCAACACACTGAGCGTATCAGGGACAGGGGCTTATTCTGCCAGATCAAGCAACCTGAGCGGTGGTAGTCTCCTCATCGCTGAGGGGAGCACGACGATACGCGAGAGCTCTACGAGTCAAGGCGAGAGCCGCATCGAGCTCAGCCAAGGAGCGAGCCTCAACTATAGCCAAGGTCTCGACGTGAGCGGTGGCTCTCTCACCATTGAGCTCGCTGAGAATACCAGCCTGCAAGGCCAGAGCGTGAGCGTTGCCAGCGGTGCCGCTCTGCATCTGACCGGACAGGGGAGCCTCAGCACCACAGACAGCCTGAACATCCAAGGTACGATGAGCACGAGCTCAGCTATCACGCTAGGGGGGGACATCGTCCTCAGCGGCGCGGATGCTTATTTCGACATGACGGCGGGTGCGACGCTCACGGGCAGCCTCACGCTGCAAGGCGGGCAGGCGAGCTTTGGCTCACTCATCACCTTCTCGGAGCAGATCACGAGCAGCGCCGCTGCTAGCCTGAACTTCTCCGATGATATACGCATCGATATCAGCAATCTCACTGCCTCGACGGGCGCGGACACACTCACCTACACCTTCTTTACGGGCGGCAGCAGCGCGAGCTTTGCCGCGCTGGGTACGCAGCATATCGTCGGGGGTAATAGTGCGGATTATGACTGGGTATTCGATGCGAGCGGCACGATGACAGGCACGCTCTACAGCGATGTGCTCACCCTAACGGGTGGAGAGATTCTGCTTGGCGTTGGCGCTGATGGCTTTGAGTATGGTAAGGAATATTTTAACAATGCCAAGCTCAACATCAGGGATGTGGACTCGACGCTCATTCTGAATCAGGATGGACTCAGCGTGGAGCGACTCCTCGTCGAAGGCGTGCAGCTCGATATACAGAGTAATGGTCATCAGCTCGGGGCGCAGAATATCATCCTCGATCAGGATGCCGAGCTCCATCTGCTCGGTGCCGCCCTCAGTGCCGATAGCCGCGTCCACGAAGCACAGGGAGTGACCCAGAGCCATGTAGTTCTCAATATGGACGGCGGCGCGCTCGCTGCGCAGGGCTGGTTCACCGACTACACTGGCACGGTGGAGCTGCAAAATGGTAGCTACCAGCTCAGCACCATGGGACATGAGAGCACACAGATCAATGCGGATGCCGCACTCAATGTCGGCGATATTGGCAACATCACCCTCGCCCTCAAAGGTGATGGGACGATCAGCTCCACGAGTACTGACTCGGTGACCTTCTCCGATCTGACGGAGTTCTCGGGGCGTCTCGATGCGGTTGCCAGCGCGATTTATCTCCAGAGCAGCACCGCCGCGCAGATAGCTGTGGCGGGTGGCAGCACCCTTCATCTGTCGGCTGGCAGCACCTACAGTGGCGTCGTCAGCGGGGCGGGCGTGATCCAAGGCGTTGCCTCGGGCACTGCTAGCGTCACTCAGCTCAGCGACTACCGTGGTACAGTCAATGTCGGCAGTGGTATTCTCGAATTGGGGGGCAACTCGACCAGCATTGCATCCATGAGTTTCAACAACGGATCTCAGCTCAACGTGCTGGATCATACCCAGCTGAGCACGAATACCAGCGGGACGCGCAGCGCGCATTTCACCCTCAGCCTCGGAGAAGGCTCTGTACTCAAAGAGAACTCCCTGATACTGCGTCCTCATTCGGGTACTATTACCATCCAAGGAAGTGGAACCTACGAGGTAAAAGGTCTCTCATTATCCGCTGAGAATAATCAGTCCAATATTCATATCCAAAAGGATGCGACACTCCATATTACAGGTACCACTCATCATGAAACAGGTAATGGGCTTGGCTCTTTCCAATTATCCAGCTGGGGCTATAGTAGCGAAGTCACCGTTGAGGGTACCTTGATCAGTGATTCTGGTTTGAGTAATCGCGATGGTCGTGGCTATATCACAGTCAAGGATGGGGGTAATCTCATCTTGAACCGTGGAGGTCAGTATATTACCAACACAAAATTTAATGACTCCTATATCAATATCGATCAGGGAGGGACGCTCACCTTGGCCAATCAGGTATACTACGCTGTCGGTAGCTATAAATTCGACGCGAGCACGGACTACGGCGTTGATCCACAGGCAAAGCTCATTATGTCGCTCGCGGACGGTGCTAACATCGCAGGCTATGGTACGGGACAGGTAACTATCTACCAGACTCTGCTGACCACAGAGGGTAGTACGATCAATATCCTCAGCCAAGAAGGTCAGGATCTCCACCTCACCAAGAATCTCGGCGATATCACCGCCGTGGTGAAGGGCTCGGGGCGCGTGAGTATCTACCAGACGGAGGAGACGAAGAATTTCACCGTCGAGTCCGCCGACCTCAACTTCCAACAAACGCAGGTGAGCCTCGAAAGCCTCCGCGTCAAGGGCGATGCCTTCCTCTCCATGGGGGCTGATGCCACGGCGCGCACGCGCAGCGTTGTCAGCGGCACAGGTGAGCTACAGACCGCGGAGCTGAGCATGACGCATGAGGAGGCAGATAGCCAGCTGCTCTTTGACGATAGCGTCCAAAGTCTCAGTATCGGTGATGCGACATCCGCTGTCACCCTCCAAAACAAGGGGGACATGAGACTTGATGCACGCAATGAAGCCTTTGAGATGAGCATGACGATGGAGGAGTTCAGAAATGTCACGATGGAGAACGCCAGCATCAGCTCGGATGCAGGTCTGAGCTTGAATGAGACGCTCATCGTCAACTCAGACTTCAATCAGGTGAATATCGACTCGGTGAACGGTAATAATCTCATTGAGGGCGGCAGCGTCGGCGAGGACGCCAGCTTTGTGATGGGAGCTCTTGGCAACATTCGCTTCTCGGGCACTCATTTCAGCAGCGCCAATGCCTCTACGCTCCAGCTTGAATCTGGTGTGTCTCTATCGCTCCAAGACATCGTCACTCTGGACAATGTGAGCGCCAGTGCGGCTATAGACCCAGTCGCCGAGAGTATCACGCTGAATGGTACAGCCCTCGACCTCTATCGTATTGATGGACTAGTTCATCTACTTGACAAAGCGACGATAGAGAATCAGTTCTTCGTTGACCTGACAGGCATTGACTTGGCAGATTTGGAGGCAGGTGGTGCCTACGGATTTGTCCTGACTGACATTACCCAAGCCTACTCCAATATTGTCTTCCGCATCGCAGGTGAAGAGGTCGCATTGGCAAATCAGGGATTCCATGAGGGCGAGCTAGCCTATTTCACAGTTGTCATCCCAGAGCCTAGTACGGCTACGCTGAGCCTCCTATCACTGATGGGATTACTCCTACGCCGTCGTCGTAGAGCATCATAAGGGAGCTGCTTCGTGAAGTGATTTATTGGATTTTCTTATTTAGAATGACGAGAATTTAGAAGTCCCCCAAATATTTTTCTCTTCAACAATCAACTGATACGGTGCATGAAATGACACAGTCCGTCATTTCATCACCCGTGTCGCTGTTGAGCCATCCCTGTAAAGGGAGAGGACTCTATTGCCATCTGGTGCGTAGCTGTAGCGCTGCTCGTAGCAGTCCGCGAGCGCGCCGTTGGCATCGCGATAGTGAGCCTTGCTCAGGCGGTTCTTCTGATCGTATTCACGCGCACACTCTGCGTAGTTATGCTCATGGTGATCAAGGGGGAGACCATCATGGGCGAGGTAGCTCTCCCAGCGTGGTTGCCCCTTCTCGTTGTACTTGATAAGATGCTCGGAGAGGATGCGACGTGATGCGAGCTGCTGCCCCTCATCGCAGAGGTAGAGGACGCGCTTGTAGCGAGTGTCAGGGGAGTGCTCGATTTGGATGGAGGCGTAGCCTTCCTCCTCGTTGATGACGGGATTGCCCTGCGCGTCGTACCAGTCGATGCGCTCAGTGAGCCCGTTATTGCTGAAATGATGTCTCTCGATGGCGTAGCCATGCGAATTGTTGCTCAGCTCGTCTTTGTGATAATTTTTGATCGTATGCCCGCCGTCCTCATAGGTGATTTTCAGATGACTTGATCCGAGATTGTTTGCAATAGGCTTCTCTTGCGAATCGAGGTAGCGCTTCTCAATGGGACGATTCTGCTCATCGTAGCTGATGCGCTCAATGGCAAAGCCAGGGGTGTAGGGCATGGTGCGCGCATGATTCTTATCCCAGTAGCTCGTCTCGATGAGATTCCCCTTCGCGTCATAAGCAAAGCGTCGCTCGTGCACACCAGAGGCATCATGTACAGGTAGTCCGTCCGCGTCGCGATTCTTTTTACTCGTCAGCTTCCCGTTGTCGTCATAACTCAATGACTGCTCAGCGACAAGACTACCAGGGATCGCGCTGAGCTCACCTTGGGCGTTGTGATGATAGACGCGCGCGAGTCGCCCTTTACTGTCGTATTCGAATCGCACATGAGATCTGTTTTCGCGAGGGGCTAGGGGATTGCTCTCCCCTAGCCCCTCGGGGAGCTCGTTGCCAGCGTGGTTGAAAAAGCCCTCAAAGATCTCGACATTGCGCTCCACAGCCTTAGGGGAAATCGTATAATAGAGAGACATCGCCAGTCCACCCGCCATCAGCGCGAGGGCAGATACCGTTGCGGTCTTGTTCCAGACAAAGATTAATAAGTCGGCTAGATCGTGCCACCAGTGAGTCTTGTTCATGTCTTGCAGACCATAACCAAAGATCTAACGTTCAAAAACAGATACAAGAGCCCTTCGCGTGAAAGAGGAGAGGAAAGCTTTTTAGAGCTCATTTATTCTATTGACCTTGATTGGGAAAATTGCTAATATAAAACTCACTTATTTGTATTATGAATACATCATTCAATTCTATAGCCTTTCTATCCTCGTGGTTAGAAATCGATTTCACCCTAGGCATACTCGGCATCATCGCCGTCTGCGTGACAGCGATTGCCGCCTTGGTGATGGTTCTATCCTTTATTGGAGGAGGAGACTTTGACGGTGATGCTGGACTAGCGGGGGCCGAGGGGGGCTTATTCTCCTTGCGAGCCATCATTGGTTTCTTGCTGGGGCTGAGCTGGGGTGCCTTTGTCGCACGTACCATGGGAGTGCACCTCATTTGGTCGCTCGTCATCGGTGCCGCGCTCGGAATGGCAACCTTTTTTGTCATAGCCTTGACCATGCGTATGCTCTTTCGTCTGCACACGGATGGGACATTCCAATACGAGAGTCTCGCGGGCATGGACGCCACGGTCTATCTCACCATCCCCCCTCGTGGTGAAGCTGGTGGGCAGGTGCAGGTCTCTCACCCCAATCAATTCATCACCATTGCCGCCGTGCAAGAGGGCGAGACTCCACTAGCCGCCCATTCGCGCGTCACCATTCTACGGGCGAATAGCACGCAAGTCGTCGTCAAAGCCACCGTCTAGACAAAGCCACGCCCCTTTTCCTCTACCCTTCCAGCTTTTCAACGCTCATTCATCTCAACAACACGTTATAAAACTATGTACACGATTACAACACTAAATACCATTCTCGCCCAGGCCAGTGCCGATGATAGCGCGAGTGGAGTCATTGCCCTCATTGTCATCAGCGTCTTCGTCCTCGGTTCGATCGCTTGGGTTATCAGCCGCTACAAGATGTGTCCCTCGGACAAAATCCTCATCGTCTACGGTAAGGTAGGCGAGGGTCGCTCTGCAAAGTGTATCCACGGTGGTGCTACCTTCATCATGCCCCTCGTGCAGAGCTACGCCTTCATGGATCTCAATCCCATCAACATTGATGTCCCTCTCAAGGGGGCACTCTCCAGCCAAAACATTCGTGTCGATGTGCCCGCCTCCTTCATCGTTGGCATCAGTACACAGCCCGCCATCATGCAAAATGCCGCGAGTCGCTTGCTGGGTCGTAGTCGCTCGGACATTCAACAACTCGGCTCAGAAATCATCATGGGTCAGATGCGTGTGGTCATTGCCTCGCTGACGATTGAAGAAATCAACTCTGACCGTGAGAAGCTCATCAAGGGCATCACCAATGGCGTTGACACCGAGCTCAACAAGGTGGGTCTCTACCTCATCAATGCGAATATCACCGACATACGCGACGCCTCGGGCTACATCGCCGCCCTCGGTCAAGAAGCCGCGGCACGCGCCATCAACGATGCCATGATCAAGGTCGCTGACGAAACCCGCCGCGGTGAGATAGGTAAGGCCGAGGCTCAGCGCGAGCAGACCGTCCAAGTCGCCATGGCCAACGCTGCCGCCGTCGAGGGTGGCAACGAAGCCCAGATGAAGGTTGCTGACTCCGATGCCAAGCTCAAAGTACGCCAAGCCGAGGCCACCCGTATCGCCGAAGTCGCCGAGCGCGAGCAGGCCGCCATGGCTGAATCCGCTGGCTACATCGCCAACCGTGAAGCCGAAACACAACGTGCCGAGCTCGAGCGCGCCACCCAGACAGCCAACGAGATCGTCGCTGCAGAAATCCTCAAGCGCAAGCAAGAAATCGCCGCCGAAGCCGCCGCATCCGTCCTCTTGAAGCAAGAGCAAGGCAAGGCCGACGCGCTCGTCATCCAAAAGCAAGCTGAAGGTGACGCCGCTGTCAAACTAGCCGAAGGTGAGGCCAATGCATTGCTCCTCAAAAAGAAAGCCGAAGGTGAGGGTCTTGAGCTCGTCGGTCGCGGTAGTGCTGCCGCCATCCGCTCCGCACTGGAAGCAAAGGCTACAGGTTTCCAACAGATCATCCATGCAGCTGGCTCCACACAGGCCGCCAGCAGCCTCTTGGTCACCGAGCAGTTGCCTGAAATCGTCAATATGCAGACATCCGCTATCAGCAAGCTCAGCTTCGACAAGGTCGTCGTCATGGGCGGCGGTGAGAAGGGCGCCTCTGTGGGAGGCTTTGTCCAGAATCTCGTCAAGGACACGCTCCCTCTTCATGAGCTCGCCAAGAGCGTCGGGCTCGAGCTGCCTCAGTACCTCGGCAAGGTAGAGTCCGAGGACACGCAGCCAGCTCCTCAGGCCTAATTGTGCGCGATCAATCCTCATCCACCCTCCTCCCTTCACGAAGGGATGGCGGGTGTTTTTTTATCTCTGCATTCTCAATTAGCAAATGCGCTTCACGAGGTGTCTTTTGAGTGCTTTACGGCATTTATATTTCCTATCGTGAATTTGTCTGAAGGAGAGCTCTACACATGAGAAAGGTGTGGCATTGCCGTCATGAGGCTTGTATGCGGGGAGAAAAGCTGCTATGATGGAGCGATCATGCTAGCTGAGCAGCCATTTTGTTCTGATCGTGGAGATGAGCCATCGCAGCTTTTTTTTGAAGAAGGTGTCGCTGCTGGCTTCCCCTCACCAGCAGCAGGTGAGTTGAGTCAATCGCTCAATCTCATGGATCTCTGTGTCAAGCACCCTCAGGCGACTTTTTTTATCCGCGCTCGCGGTGAGAGTATGATAGGGGCGGGGATTGCTGATGGGGACGTGTTGGTGGTGGATAGGGCTCTTCAGGCACGGCATGGCGATATCATCATTGCTGCCGTGCATGGCGAGTTTACGGTAAAGAGGCTTGATATGCAGCATGGTCGGGTGCGACTCTTGCCAGAGAATCCACTGTTCTCAGCCATTGAGATTACAGCTGAGTCTGGAGCCGAGTTTTTTGGAGTCGTTTCGAGTGTTGTTAAGCTCCTGCGTCGCTAAATGTCGTCGCGTAAATAAAAAAAACACCTCAAAACAGCTGAAAAACGCTCTCAAAAATGTCATTGACAAAAGATGTCATTTCTATTAAAATCGTTTTAGCTTCTCTTAAAATTATTTTTAAGCTAAGTTAAAATCATCTATAATAGCATTAGTACATGAATATTTCGCGATTTACTCTGTGGCTCACAGTTATGCTGCTCTCAGGGTTGTTGGTCTGTTGTGGTCAAGCTTTCGATAAAGTGAAGCAGCAACGAGCGGCTGTTGAAAATGGCAAGATGAGCATTGTGTGTACCTCAACGATGCTGGGAGATCTCGCTCAAGTGCTGGGAGGGGAGCATGTGCATGTGACCATTCTCTGTGGACCAGGAGTTGATCCCCATACTTTCGCGGCAACACCTAATGATAAACGTGTGCTTGATGAGGCGCAGATGATTGTCTACAATGGTCTATTCTTTGAGAGCAATTTGATTGATTATCTTGAGAAGCGTCAAGCTGAGGGTGCACAGGTTGTTTGCGCCGCTGACGCCCTGTCTCCTGATAAGATTATCACGACAGATGGCTCGCCTGATCCGCATCTGTGGAATGATATTGAGAATTGGATCTCGGTCACAGAACAGCTTGCCGCGCGTCTCGCTCAGTATGACCCCGAGAATCAGCAGACTTACCTTGCAAATGCCCAGAGCTACACCCAGCAATTGCATGAGTTAGCCAGCTACACCAAGACTCAGCTAGCCCGCATCCCCGAGCGTTCGCGTATTCTGATCACCTCGCATCTTGCCTTTGCTTATCTGACTCGAGCCTACGGGATTGAGGCGATGGCCTTGCAGGGCATTACCACGGCGACTGAGGCAGCGCAGTCTGATATTGAGCGTATCAAGCAGGTTGTGAGGGAGCGCGGTGTCAAGGCTGTATTCGTCGAGACGACTTCCAATGAGGCGGGTATCAAGCGTGTGATTCAGGATCTGCATCATGAGGGACTCCCTGTCAATAATGCAGGGGCTCTCTATACTGATGCTCTCGGTGAGCCGGAGGGAGAGGCTGGTACTTATATCAAGGCCTTCAAATTTAACATTGACCGCATTGTAAACGCATTAAAATAATTTATGTCTGACACAGAACAAGAATGGACTCTCAGCATTGAGGATTTGACAGTTGCTTATGAGAAGAAGCCTGTCCTGTGGGATATTGATCTGAATGTTCCACGTGGAGCGTTCATGGCTATTGTGGGTCCCAATGGAGCTGGGAAGTCGACGCTGATCAAAACAGTCTTGGGGCTGATCAAGTCGACGAGTGGACGCTTTCACTTCGCCTCTTACTTGGGAAAGGGCAAGCAGCTCAAGAACAATATCGCTTATGTCCCCCAGAGTGGGAGCGTGGATTGGGACTATCCCGCGACAGTGCTCGATGTGGTGATCATGGGTACCTACGGCAAGCTGGGCTGGATCAAGCGCGCCGGCAAGGCGGAGAAGGATCTCGCGCTGAGCTGCATTGAGAAGGTAGCAATGACCTCCTTTGTTGATCGCCAGATTAGCCAGCTCTCAGGAGGGCAGCAGCAGCGCGTCTTTCTCGCACGAGCACTGGCGCAGCAGGCGGATTTTTACCTGATGGATGAGCCTTTTAAAGGGGTGGATGCGCTATCGGAGAAGGCGATTTTAGACCTATTGCGTCAGCTGCAGAAGGAGCGCAAAACGATCGTTGTCGTGCATCATGATTTGCAAACAGTGGAGAAGTATTTTGACTATGTGGCTTTTCTCAATACGCGCGTCATTGCCAGTGGTAAGGTCAGTGAGGTCTTTACTGATGAGAACGTGTATGCCGCCTACCATACGAACTTCGATTTATTCGCGAAGCGTAGCTGACTTGCTATGATGCTCTCTTCTATTCCCCTCGATACGCTGCTCGGTGTCCTCCTGCTTGGTTTTATTTGTGGGATTGTAGGCTGCTTTGCGGTGCTGAACAAGCAGGGATTGCTCGGAGATGGTATTTCACATGCCTCCTTGCCAGGGATCGCATTGATGTTTATCCTCTTAGAGAGTAAAAACACACCCATGCTCCTGCTGGGCGCCGCGGGCGCGGCCTTGCTTGCGATGTTGACGATTCTCAATATCACAAAGTACACGCGTATCAAGTTTGACAGCGCTTTGGCCATTGTGTTATCCGTTTTCTATGGACTCGGCATCGTGCTGAAGTCCTCCATCCAAGGCAGTGGCAATGCGAATCAGGCGGGCTTGGATGGCTATATACTCGGGCAGGTGAATTTTATCCTAACGGAGGATATTATGCTGATGGCTTTTTGCGCGGTGCTCGTTTTGGTCATTGTGCTGATTTATTGGAAGCAGCTCTCTCTATTCACCTTTGATGCAGATTATGCGCGTGCTCTAGGCTATTCGTCGAAGTGCTTTCATATCGTGCTCTCGCTGCTCATCACGCTGGCCGTCATCATCGGTCTCAAGACGGTGGGGGTGATTCTGATGTGTGCGATGCTCATCTCGCCTGCTGTAGCAGCGCGTCAATGGACGAATAAGCTCCCCATGGTGCTTGCCTTATCCGCAGTTTTTGGCATGCTGGCGGGCTTTACGGGTACTTATGCAGGATCGAGCTTTGAGAAAATACCCACCGGTCCCATGATTGTGGTGAGCATTAGCGTCATTGTGCTTCTCAGCCTGCTCTTTGCGCCTCAGCGAGGGATTATCTCCAAGCTCATTCGGAATCAAAAGAATAAAATAGAATTCAACAATAGAAATAAAGACGATGTTCATCCTTGATGAGGCTCAACTGATCGCTATTATTATCTCACTCGCCTGCTCCATCGTGGGGGTCTTTCTCGTGCTCAGACGACATGCGATGATGTCGGATTCCATCGCGCACTCGGTGCTCATTGGCATTGTCGTGGCCTACTTTTTCACCCACGATTTGGGCTCGCCTTATCTGCTTCTCGGTGCGGCGGCGGCGGGCTTGCTGACAGTATGGCTCACTGAGCTGGTCATCAAGACGCGTCTTGTCTCGGGTGATGCGGGTATTGGCATTATTTTCCCCCTTCTCTTTTCCTTGGGCGTGATTCTTATCGTGAAGTATGGAGGCAATACCCATCTCTGCCCGCAGCATATCATTGAGGGGGAGATCCTCTTTGCCACAGGGCAGCCTCTCTCTATCATGGGCTATGAGCTGGGCTCGAGTGCGATTTACACGAGTCTCGGTATTTTGCTGCTCAATATGATTGTTGTAGGGCTCTTTTTCAAGGAATTCAAGATCGCGACTTTCGACCCCGCGCTGGCGGCAGCTCTGGGGCTCTCGCCAGCTATCATTCACTACCTGCTCATGTCTCTGGTGTCGGTCACGGCGGTGGGCTCGTTCCAATACGTGGGCTCTATTCTCGTGATTGCCTTTATGATTGCCCCTCCTGCGACGGCCTATCTACTGACGCATCATCTGCGCAATATGATGCTGCTGAGCTGTGCTATTGCCCTATTCAACGCCGTCTTAGGCTATCAGGGCTCCTATATGTACAATGTATCTGTCTCGGGTGGGATGGCGGTGATGACGGGGCTGAGCTTTTTTGTGGTCTTTCTCGCCGCTCCGCATCGGGGGTTGATCAGTGTCCTGTATCGTCGCCACTCGCGCCGTATCGAGTTTGCCATGTCTACGATGCTCTTCCATCTCATTAATCATGAATCGACTGCTAATGAGGGCGAAGAGGCGGGGGTCGCTACGATCTCTGAGCACCTAAACTGGTCTCCCTGCTTCACTCAGAAGATTATCAAGATACTGTGCAATAAGGGGAAAATTTCTATTGTGGGTGGTGTCATCAAGCTGACGGAAGAGGGGCGTCTTCAAGGAGCGGTTGATTACATCCACTGCACGCAAGGATCGGCTCGATCTGTGCAATGATGCGCGCGTGCACATCGTCAATAGGACCTTCTGCATCAAGGCTCTTCCACCAGCTCATCTCCATGGAGTCAAAGACATGCGCGACGCGGGCTTGGAAGCTATCTAGCTCAAAGGCATCCTTGGCAAGGCCTCGTGAGGCAATACGGCGCTGCGACTCCTCGAGGCTGATGCGTAGGTAGCAGGCAAGGTCGGGTCGGGGGGCGAATTCTTCATTCATCTGCTGGATCTGGGTGACATCATGCCCACTCGCCCCTTGATAGGCCATCATGGAGGGATAGTAACGATCTAGCAAGACCCAAGCTCCTCGTGCGAGGGAGGGGCGAATGAGGGTCTCAACATGCTCGCGGCGGTCGCGCAGCAGGCAGTCTATCTCCTCCTCCAGTGAGAGGCGCTGATATGTCTGCACAGCATGGCGCACGCGCATGCCCCAAGGACCGCGTGTGGGCTCAAAGCTGGTAATGACCTCGAGGGCGTGCTTCTCGCGCAGATAGGATGCGAGGAGCTGGATTTGTGTGCTCTTGCCTGTGCCATCTATGCCCTCAAAGACGATGAGCTTGCCCATAGGAAGGGTAGGGGGATGATTGTAATCAGACATGGCGGCAGTAGCGGATGATATAGATGGTGATGAGTAGGCTGGCTAGCGCGAGGAAGGCACACTGCATCTGCGTGCTCATGCCACAGCTGCGCATGTATTGCTGGATGAGGACAGCGAGGATGCCGAGGAAACAGTCGACGAGATTGCCCGCGGCGATGACATCGCCGCGCTTGTCGTTGTCCGCCTTATTCTGCAAGACCGCATTGAGGGGCACGAGGAAGCCCGCGGCCATCATGCCCGTCACGACGAGTGCTGCATAGAAGAGGGGCTCGCCGAATTGCACCAAGCTCAGAATCACGCAACCTATAGTCATGCCGATTGCGCCTATGTAGGCAATGCTCATGCGTAGTTTCTTGATGCAAAGCAGCGAGGCAATCAGTCCGCCCATGATAGAGCCTCCACTGATCCAAGCGATGAGCAGTGCTGAGTCCTTTTGCTGGGCGAGCGTGCGCATGAAGTCACGCTGGTGGGCATTCACCGAGTCCACGCCGTTGATCTCCTCGGCCATGTTGAGGGCGATGAGCACCATCATGCCCGCGATGAACCAAAAGTAGCCAATGCCCACCTGACTGTGCCTGAGCACCTTGTTTTGCCAGAGCATCTTGAGCTGTTTTCCATGCTCCCAGAAGAGCGAGGCACGGAAGGGGGACTGGCCCAGCGGCTTGTAGCGAGGGAGGCGCAGACTCAGGATAAAGACGCCTATCGCTGCGATCGCACAGACTGCCGTAGGCCACGCTGCCGCCTCCCAGCCCGATTGCTCACCCCAGCGACTCAGCAGACTGTAGACGACAAAGAGCCCGCCAATCTGTCCAAAGAGCAGGGCGAGCATGGAGGTGATCTCAAGGATGCCGCTTGCGATCCCTATGCGCTGCTCACCCATGATATCCTTGACCAGCCCCTTCTTGGCTGGACTAAAGAAGACAGCCTGCACGCAGAAGACGAGAAAGAAGCCCATCGCCACGCTAATGAGGTGGAAGTAGAGCCCGATGAACATCCCCACCAAGACGATGATCTGTAGAAAGACCATCGCTTGGAGCAAGCGCGTCTTGCAGTAGCGGTCGGCGAACCACCCCGCTAGCGGCGCAAAGATGACAAAAGGCAGTACCGTCATGATCGAGAGCGAGTACTGAAGGGGCGTTGCCATCCATATCCCGAGTGCGACGAGCATGAACTGCACGCCACGCTCGTTGAGCGAGTTCATCGACTGGGTGAGAGCGAGCCCCCAAAAGGAGAGCCAGCTGGAGGCTGATTCGGAGCTTACCTTGCTTGGAGCAGCAGGCGATGGGGACTCACTCATGAGGAAGGGTGGGGGAGGTCGCTCGAGAGGCTGGGGCTTTATCTGAAGTTTTCCTTGAGGAAGAGCTTGGCCTCATTATGACCTTGAGCCGCGGCCTTTGTCAGCCAAGCGCGTGCCTCTTGCTCGTTCTTGCCTGTAGCGATGCCGTGGAAGTAGCAACGAGCGAGGTGATATTGAGCCTCGGCATCATTTGCCTTAGCGGCTTCGAGGAAGTAGTCGTAGGCTTGGGCGCGATTTTGTACGACACCTGTACCGTCAAAGTAGCAGAGACCGAGGTTGGTGTAGGCGGATACATTGCGCTGATCGGCGGCTTTTTTGTACCACTTGACCGCTTCTGTGGCATTTTTGGGTACACCTTCACCAGAGATGTAGCAGGAGCCGAGGTTGTCTTGGGCGAGGGGATGACCCTGCTCGGCGGCCTTCTTGTACCACTGGGCAGCGGTAGCTATGTTGGAGGGGACACCGTGGCCAAAGTCGTAGCTGCGGCCGAGGAGGTACTGCGCCTCTGCGCTACCGCCCTCGGCTGCCTTTTGCAGGAGGGGGAGGGACTTTGCGTACTCTTTGCTTTGGTAGAAGGCCTGAGCTTCACCAAAGGTACGTGTAGTTTCGCTGTCGACGCTGGAGCATGAGATCATGGAGAGAACCATACTCAGCGCAATGGAGGTTGGGATGGCTTTATTAAGCATAATAATAGTTGTGTTTAGATGGTTTGCTGGCGATAGGAAAGATTAGTGCAGTCCATGAATGTATCGCTCGGCATCAAGAGCTGCCCAGCAGCCCATGCCTGCGGCCGAGATGGCCTGCTTGTAGACGGCGTCAGCGACATCACCTGCGGCGAAGATACCGGGAGTCTTGGTGAGTGTGCTATCAGGGACGCGCACGATGAAGCCCGCCTCGTCGCGATCCACGAGATTGCCGAGGAATTGGCTGTTGGGGTCATGGCCGATGGCCATAAAGACGCATTTCACCTCGAGGGGGCTTAGCTCACCGCTCTGCGTGTTCTTGAGCTGGATGGAGTTGACCTCTCCTTGCTCATCAGTATTGTAGGAGTCAATCGTGCTATTCCAGACAAGCTCGATTTTCGGATTGTCAAAGACGCGCTGCTGCATAGCCTTGCTCGCGCGCAGCTCATCGCGGCGATGGATGAGGTAGACCTTGGAGGCAAAGCGTGTCAAAAAGTCAGCCTCTTCACAGGCGCTATCGCCTCCGCCAACGACGCAGACGGGGACATTGCGATAGAAAGCACCATCACAGGTGGCACAGGCTGTGAGTCCGCGCCCAATGAGCTTTTCCTCGCCCGCGACTCCGAGGTAGCGTGCCTTGGCGCCTGTCGCGATAATGACAGCCTTTGCCTTGTAGGCTCCTCCGGAGGTCGTGACCACAAAAAGATCACTGCAAGCCTCTTGTGTCACTGAGATGACATCCTCATACGCGTAGCGCGCGCCGTAGCGTTGCGCTTGTTCGCTCATGTTATACATGAGCTCGGGGCCCATTATGCCTTGGGGGAAGCCTGGGAAGTTCTCAACCTCTGTTGTTGTAGTTAGCTGACCACCAATCTGGCTACCAGTAAACAAGAGGGGGGATAAGTCTGCTCGTGCCGCATAGATGGCGGCGGTATAACCAGCGGGGCCTGCACCAATAATGATGAGTTTTTCGTCCATGAGTGAGAGTATATAGAGGCACTCTACCCGCTGCAAGAAAAAAAGACGTCTCGATTTCGTCATTATATCTTTGTAGACACGATTATAATGATTCTAATATAATTTCACTCAAGGATCAACGTTGGAATTATTCAAATTTTTCGTGATCGTGAAATTTACTTTACAAGGGGGTCGTATTTTGAGTATAATAGATTTCCCTTTTTAATCATCAGCCTCATCATGCAGAACCTACTTTCCATCGAAGAGCTCAATCGCGAACAAATCCAACACCTCCTCCATCTCGCCCATCGCTTAAAGAAAAGTAGAGGCTCATCCACTGATCAGGTATTACAGGGTCAGACTTGGGCATTGATCTTTTCCAAGTCCTCTACACGTACTCGCGTCTCCTTTGAGGTGGGTATCGCTGAGCTCGGAGGACGTCCCATGTTCCTCTCCACACGCGACATTCAGCTCGGACGCGGAGAGCCTATCAAGGACACGGCGCGCGTACTTGGCCGTATGATCCATGGAGCGGTAATACGCACCTATGAGCAACAGGAGGTTTGTGACTTTGCCCACTACGCGCAGATCCCCACGATCAACGCGCTGACCGATCTAGAGCATCCCTGCCAAATTCTAGCGGATTTGATGACGCTGGAGGAAATTTACGGTGTAGGGGCATGGGCTGATATGAAGATAGCCTTCCTCGGAGACGTGGACAATAATATGGGACGCTCTTGGATGTGGGCGGCGAAGCATCTGGGCTTCACCCTCATGCTAGCAGGTCCTGCGCACGCGCTTCCCAAGCCTGAGACTCTTGCCGCACTCGATTACGAGGGCATCATCTGCACCACAGACGCGGCCGAGGCTGTGCGTGGTAGCACGGTCATCAATACGGATACGTGGATCTCCATGGGTGAGGAGGATCAAAAAGGGGTCAAGGAGCAGGCCTTCTTCCCCTATCAGGTCAATGAGGAGCTGCTCAAGCTCGCCGCTCCCAATCACCGTGTCTTTCACTGCCTCCCTGCGTATCGCGGCTATGAAATCACCGATGCGGTCTTAGAAGCTCATGCTGAGGCTATCTTTGCTGAGGCTGAGAACCGCCTCCACGCGCAGAAGGCTGTCTTGTACACTCTCGCCACGTCGCGCTAAGATTTTTTGAATACGACTATGACTGCTACGCAACGCCTCGATGACCTTTTGGACGATTTCTCCATCTTTGACAGCTGGATGGAGAAGTATGAATACATCATTTCTCTCGGGCGTCATCTGCCCGTCCTCCCCGAGGAGTACAGGCAGCCGAGCAATCTCATTCAGGGCTGCCAGAGTCGTGTCTGGGTGGGCTTTGAGCTCATTGAGGGCAAGATGCGCATCCATGCTGATAGTGACTCGGTGATCACGAAGGGGCTTATCGCTCTCTTTATCCGCCTGCTCTCCGACCTCCCACCATCGGAGATCGCACAGGCTGATCTCAGTCGCCTTGATGCCTCAGGGCTACGTGAGCATCTCGCCTCCACGCGCGCCAATGCTCTCACGACGATGGCTAGCACCATCAGGCAGCAGGCTCAATCCTATCTCAGCCCCACGGCATGACGAGCATTCTTTCACGCTATCAACAGCGTCGTCTCCAGCTCGCGGCTAGCGGCACGGATGCCTTCCGCATCCTTGATGGGACAGAGTGGGAGGGTGTCTTTGTGGATGCTCTAGCTGATCGCTTTCTCATCTCGCTGCGCGACTGTGCTGTGCCAGACATGCTGATCGCTGAGCTCGCCTCGACGGGAGCTGCGGTCTATGTCAAGCAATTGGAGCGTGACCACAAGCGCGCGCCCGAGCAGGTCGCTGGTCCTGCATGCGAGGCTCAATTCCACATCAAAGAAGGCGGTATTCGCTACTTGATGGATATGAGCGTGGGCTACTCGCAGGGGCTCTTTCTCGATCAGCGTGACAATAGGCGCGAGCTGCGCGCACGCTGTCATGAGGGGATGACGCTGCTCAATACCTTCGCCTACACAGGAGGATTCTCACTCTGTGGGGCACTCGCAGGTGCGACGACGACTACTCTTGACCTCGCTCGGCCCTGCCTTGACTGGTGCAAGGAGAATATGCGGATCAATGACATCAACCCCGATGAGCACTTCTTCTGCAAGGGGGATACGCTTCATTGGCTCGAGCGTTTTGCGCGTCAGGGGCGTCGCTTTGACGCCATCGTCCTCGATCCGCCCACCTTCTCACGTGATGAAAAAGGACGTATCTGGCGCGTGGAGCGTGATTATGGCACCTTGGTGAGTCTTGCGCTAGGTTGTCTCGCCGAGGGAGGATGGATGCTCTGCACGAGCAATTGTCGCAAACTCAGTCATCAAGACTTTGCCGAGATGCTCAGTGAGGCAGCCCCCAAGCATAGACTCCAATACGCGCTCATGCCCTTCGATTTCGATGGTGAGGATTATCTCAAATGTCTCTGGCTGGAGTCCTAGCGCGCGGCAAGATTGATATCTTATTTGCCGGCTCAAGGGGAGACTCAAGTCTTGCCATGAGTGCCGGCGTGAGCTATACTTATCGCTTCTATGTACAAAGAACTCATTGAGCTCATCGATCAGCATGAGCACATCGGTATCATCGCGCACTACCGCCCAGACGGTGATGCCATAGGCTCGACCGTCGCCTTGGGACTGCTCCTGCGTGACAGGGGCAAGCAGGTCTATCTCTACAATGAAGACTCTGTCCCCCCTAGCTACGCCTTCATCTCGGGTAGCGAGCTCATCGCCCCCATCCCAGCGCAGCTCGATGAGCGCATGACTCTACTCATCTGCCTCGACTGTGGCGCATGGAAACGCCTCGGTGATCGTGTCATCGAGCTGCTCGCCCCAGCGCGAGAAGAGAATACTATCCCCTACCTCGCCAATGTGGATCACCACGCGAGCAACGAAGGCTACGGTCAGCTCAACATTGTCCAAGCCGACGCGGCCGCCACTTGCTGCATGCTCTTTGATCTCATGGAGAGCATGGAGGCAACGATCACCCCAGAGATCGCCACAGCTCTCTACGTCGGCATCAGCACAGATACAGGTTCTTTCCAGTACGGTAGCACCAGTCCTGCGGTCATGCGCATGGGGGCACGCCTCCTTGAATGTGGGGTTGACGTGCAGGAGGTGAATCGCCTCCTCTACCAAGAATGCGCCCTGAGCACACTGATGGTCAATCGCGAGGTGCTTAACAACATGGTTATTGAGCAAGAGGGCTTGCTCTCGCACTACAGTCTCGATGCGGCGACAAAGGCGCGTCTCTCACTCAGCAGTGATGATAGCAAAGATCTGGTTGAGATCATCCGCATCATCCGTGGTGTGAAGGCATCTATTATTTTTGAAGATCTGGAGGATGGACGCATACGCATGTCGCTGCGCTCTAAAGACCCTCGATTCAACGCGGGCAAGCTTGCCGAGGCTTTCGGCGGCGGCGGTCACCATATGGCTGCGGGGATTCGCATGGCGGGCAGTCTCGAGGAGTGCCGAGAGCGTGTCTTAGAAGGACTGCGAGCGGAGTTGAGATCACTTTTTGTCGATCAGAATGGCTAAAGTGCCTCTTTTTCCTTGCAGCCTGAAAAGGAATCTTCTACCATAGCCCCACGATGACCCTCGCTTCACCATCTCTCGATGATGCCCCCCACGGTCTACTGCTCGTAGACAAAGACCCTGGCTTTACCTCCCACAATGCAGTCGCCCTCTGCCGTCGTATCTTACGTACCAAAAAGGTAGGACACTGTGGCACACTCGACCCCATGGCGACTGGCATGCTCCTCGTCGTCATCGGCAAGGCAACAAAGCTCCAAGATGCCCTAATGAGTGATGATAAGGTCTATACAGGTACGCTCAAGCTCGGCATTGAGACGAATAGTCAGGACGCCGACGGCGAGGTCGTCGCGGAGCATTCCATCGAGGGCGTATCCGAAGAGCAGCTTTGCGAAGCCTTTGAGCATTTTCTCGGAGCCTTTGAGCAAATCCCGCCCATGTACTCAGCGGTGAAGATTAACGGCGTCCCCTGCTACAAGCTAGCGCGCAAGGGGCAGGAGGTCGAGCGTAAGGCGCGCCCCGTCACGGTCCATCGCTACGAGATCTCGCGCATTGATTTGCACACAGGTGAGGTGGACTTTCTCGTGCATTGTACGAAGGGATTCTACGTGCGCACCTATGCCCATGAGATAGGCCAAAGGCTGGGCTGTGGGGCGCATCTCACCGCGCTGCGCCGCACGCATTCAGGGCAGTTTGACCTCAGCCGCGCTCTAGATGTGCCGACGCTCAAGGCGTGCACGGCCGAGGAGCTGCGCGCCGCCATCATCCCCTTGGAGGAGCTCCAGCAGCTTATTGCGGAGAAGGCACAGTAGGGTTGTATTTCCCCCCAGATATTCTGATTTTTCATGCGCATTTTCACCAGCTTTGAGCAGCTAGCAGAGCTAGAGCAGCCTGTGTCGTGGGCTCTAGGATTTTTTGACGGGATGCACCGTGGGCATCAGTGTGTACTGCGCTCCGCCCAGCAGGAGGGCTCGCTCTGCGGGATGCTCAGCTTTGCCCAGCACCCGCTGAGTCTTCTCGCTCCCGAGCGTGCGCCGCGCTTGCTCATGCCGCAGCCTGAACAGAAGGTGGTCTACGCCGCCGCGCATGGCGTGGATGTGCTGCTGATGCTGCCCTTTACAGAGGCCTTGGCAGCTCTGGCTGCCGAGGAGTTTCTTTCTTTGCTCGCTCGCTATGCCCCTGTCTCGGGGGTGAGCTGTGGCGCGAATTGGCATTTTGGCCGTGGCGGATTAGGGGACAGCGACCTACTGGAGAGTTATGCTCGTGCGTGCGGTTGGCAGGTGCAGATCCATCAGCTGCTGGAGCAGGATGAGTGTGCTATCTCTTCCTCGCGCATTCGTCAGTTGCTAGGCGAGGCGAAGCTCAGCGATGCCGTGGCTTTGCTCGGGCATGCTTTTTCTCTTCGTGGTGAGGTGCTGCACGGTCAGCAGCTGGCTCGTCAGTGGAATTATCCCACCGCTAATATAGCAGTAGCGGAGAATACCGTCTCTCTGCCGCGTGGAGTCTATGTCGTTGAGTCCCATCTCAAGAGCCAACTGGTGCGCGGAGTGGCGAATCTAGGGCTACGACCAACGATTGAAGAGCAGCAGAAGCGTCTGCTGCTGGAGACTCACTTCCTCGATTGGGAGGGGGATCTCTACGGGCAGCAGCTCGATGTGACGCTACTGCATTTTCTACGACCCGAATGCCGCTTTGGCTCACTGGAGGAGCTCAAGGCGCAGATTGCCAGTGATGCAGAGCAGGCGCGCTGCTGGAGCTGTTGATCAGCGCGATTGGAATTTACGCTTGATTTCCGCAAGTGAAATAGGAACGAGCGTGGGCTTGCCCGATGGAGTGCAGTAGGGGATTTCGCAGCAGAGCAGATCACCTAGCAGCTGATGCGGTGCGGCAAAGAAGGGCTCAATGCTCTCTTGGGCTGCGTATTGGTTGGCGAGTTTTGCAACGAAGGTCTCGTAGGGGTTGCGTGAGCGCGCGAGCCGTAGTTCACCGCGTGAGCCAAAGGTCTCAATGAGCTCTAGGATGAAGACTTCGAGCTCATCTATGCGCAGCAGCGTGGGGATGCTCTCAATGCGCAGCGAGCGCTGGCCAAAAATACTGGCGATGAAGCCCGCCTGCTGGAGCTGAGGGAGTAGGTCTTGGAGGGCTCCCATGTCGCGGCGATCAATCTCAATGAGCGCGGGTAGCAGGAGCTGCTGGGAGGGGATGGGGCGTTTTTGACTCGTGAGCAGTCGCTCAAAGATGAGTCTCTCGCGAGCAGCTCGGGGCGAGAGCATGACGAGTCCTTCCTTCCCCTCAAAGAGGATGTAGTTGTCATCGAGCATGCCTATGTGGCGAAAATGCGGCACCTCGGTGATGAGCTGTTGGTTGATCGCGGGGTAGATGTTTTTCTGCGCGCTCTCTGGTGGAGGAGGGCAAAGTACGGGGGCCGCTGCCGACCTAGGCGCGGGGGTGCTACTCTTTTCAGATGACTTTGGCTGGACTTGGGCTGTCTCGGGGATAGGGAGGCGACCTTGACGCTCGCGCTCCACGAGGGGGCGTAGCTGTAAGCGGGGACTAGGCGCGATGGGAGAAGACTGAGAAGACTGAGAAGACTGAGAAGGTGTGACCGCTGGGGCTGTAGGGGCTGCGATGGGAGGAGCCTCGGTACTGGGGGGGGCCTGCTGGCGCGCATGGCGACTTAGACTCACCTGGATGGAGTCAATGAGGGCGTGGCAGAGGTCATTCATCCGGCGAAAGCGTACCTCCTTCTTGGCGGGGTGCACATTCACATCGACGAGTGCGGGATCCATCTTGATGTAGAGAAAGATGGTAGGATGCAGCCCTGTGGGGAGTCCTCCAAAGCCGTCGCGAATGGCTCGTGTGAGTATCTTGTCCTCAATGGGGCGGCCATTGAGAAAGATGTACTGCATGCGGCGATTGCGCTTCGCCGCGCTCAGGGGGAGCACAAAGCCTGAGACCTCGACGCCGGGGGCTTCGGTGGGCTCAAGGTCGATGAGATCTCCCGCGAGCTCGCGTCCAAAAAAATCAGCGATACGCTGTCGCTGATCCTTAGTCGCCGCACTGTCAAAGACGAGCTCAGCCTGCTTGGTGAAGATAAAGCGCACCTCAGGCGAGACGAGCGCGTGCAGGGTGAGCTGGTGCTCGATGTGGGCGGCCTCGGTCTCGTCCTTTTTGAGGAATTTGCGCCGCACAGGTGTGTTGTAAAAGAGCTCGGCGACCTCGATGCTCGTCCCAGCGGCACAGCCTGCGCTGCGCGGCTGCTCAGCCTCTCCACCTCGCACCTCAATGCGCGTGCCCTCCACGTCGCTGGCGCGGCGCGTGGTGATACTCAGTTGCGAGACGGAGGCGATACTGGGCAGAGCCTCACCGCGAAAGCCTAGCTGGCGTATGTCAAAGAGATCGGAGAAGTCGCGTATCTTGCTCGTCGCATGTCGCACGAGGCTCATCTGCGCATCCTCGCGACTCATGCCGCTGCCATCATCCGTCACGCGCATGAGCGCGACACCACCGCGCTCAATATCGACGCGTATGCTGCGTGCACCCGCATCGAGGCTGTTCTCGACGAGCTCCTTGATCACGGAGGCGGGACGCTCCACGACCTCACCTGCGGCGACTTGACTCGCCAGCACATCGCTCATGAGCTGGATGGTGCGTGTCTCGGATGCTGTCATAGGGTGTGGGGTAGGGTAGGGAAGAGAAGCGGTAGGAATATTCAATGCAGAATGTGTCGCGCCTTGATGCAGTAGTTTGCCCCGCTAAAGAGGGTCAGGGTAACGGATACCCAGAGAAAGATCTCCATCCCCCATGTATTAAATGCCCCCTGCGAGAGGAAGGCGAGTACGGGGTTGTCCGACTGCCCGTGGGCGAGATGCACAAGGGCAAACATGCAGTAGCCGAGCTGGAAGATGGTCTTCCACTTCCCATAGATATCTGCGGCGATCACGATATCTTTTTCCACCGCGAGTTGGCGCAGTCCTGTGACGAGGAATTCGCGGAACATGATCACAATGGTGACCCAGAAAGGACAGAGCCCCACAGTGCTCAGGTAGATGAAGGCCGCACAGACGAGAATCTTGTCTGCGAGAGGGTCGATGAGCTTGCCAAAATTGGTCACTTGATTGAGCTTGCGAGCAAGATAGCCATCAAGATAGTCCGACAAAGCCCCAATCACAAAGAACCAACAGGCAACAATGTGAGCCATAGTCCTTGCCTCACCCGATAGAGGTAGGGCGAGTACGATGGTGAAAAGGACAACGAGCACGAGGCGTGCCAAGGTGATGCAATTGGGTATATTTAGCATAATATCGAGTAGTGAGCATTATACGGAGTTGATAAATAAATGGCAAGTCCGAATTTTTCGCACTCTGTGGTACTCTTTGTGAGATTAGACTGGATTTCGTTTTTAAAATCCTTATAATGCCGTCATGTCTGAACATACGACTAATCAACAAGCACCCAGTTCATCGGAGGAAGATTTGATTGCCGTGCGCCGCGAGAAAGTGGAAAAGATCCGCGCTCTCGGTGTCAATCCTTACGGCGGTCGCTTTGACATCGACTCCACCCCAGAGGAAATCATCGCACATTTCGAAGAGGGTAAACAGGTGCAATTCCTTGGTCGTATCACCGCCCTTCGCGATATGGGCAACACCCAATTCTTCGTCGTCTCCGACGTACGCGGTAGTGTCCAGTGCATGCTCACCAAGAAGAGCTGCACCCCCGAGCAATGGTCTCTCTGGAAGCTGCTTGAGCGCGGCGACTGGGTGGGCATAGGTGGTGAGTGCTTTATCACCCGCACAGGGGAGTCCTCTGTGCGCGTCGCTGACTTTAAGATCCTCTCCAAGTCCCTGCGCCCCATGCCTGATAAATTTCACGGACTCTCTGACCCTGACACACGCTATCGCAAGCGTCACATGGATCTCATGAGCAATAGCGATAGCGCCAAGCGCTTTGTCAATCGCTCACTTATCATCCAAGAGCTGCGTCGCGACCTCGCCGAGCGCGGCTATCTTGAGGTAGAGACTCCCATGATGCACGACATCGCTGGTGGCGCTGCGGCAAAGCCTTTTGAGACCTACTTCAACGCACTCAAAAAGCCTGTTACGATGCGCATCGCACCCGAGCTCTACCTGAAGCGCCTACTCGTAGGCGGCTTTACCAAGATCTTTGAGCTCAATCGCAATTTCCGCAACGAGGGCTTATCGCGTCGCCATAACCCCGAGTTCACCGTGCTTGAAATCTATGAAGCGGGCGGTGACTTTGAAACCATGGCGGAGATGATGGAAGAGCTCATCACCAATGTTGCGATGAAGGTCTTTGGCACGCTCGAATTCGACCAATACGATGAGGAAGGCAACCTTCGCTGGACGATCAACCTCGCGCGCCCATGGCGTCGCGCCAGCTACCGCGAGCTCGTCACTGAGGCTGCGGGGGCAGACTGGTACGATCTTAGCGAGCAAGAACGCCGTAGCCGCGCGGAAGAGCTCGGCGTAGCTCTCAAACCAGAGCTTGATGATGCCGCAGTCACTCAAGAGGTGTACGAAAAGCTCGTTGAGGAAAAGCAGGTCAACCCCCTCTTTGTCACCCACGTGGCACGAGGACTTGTCCCTCTCGCGAAGGCAAACCCCGAGGATCCCTCCGTCGTAGATGTCTTTGAGCTCGTGATGAATGGTCAAGAGCTCTGCCCTGGCTACTCTGAGCAAAACGACCCCGTCGAGCAGCTCGTTAGCTTCCAAAACCAGTCGGGTGAAGAAACGCAAAAGATAGACCACGACTTTGTCGAGACCCTCGAATCGGGCATGCCTAGCGCAGGTGGCATCGGCATCGGCATAGATCGTCTCTGTATCCTGTTGACTGGGGCGAACTCGATACGCGACGTCATCCTCTTCCCTCAGCTTAAGAATATAGCATCAGCTGAAAAGCCTGATGAGCAATAAACCCATACTGCTGAAGATCTAAGTGATCCTCAGCACAGGGAATAAGAAAAGACCCAACTGTGAGCGCGTCATGCTTCAGTTGGGTCTTACTCATGCAAAGTTTACCCGCGCTAGCAGCCAGAAATCCCCGAACGGCACTTTGTTATAGATGACTTTTTGGAGACTTTCGAGCCTAATGTTGCCTTGGAGGATAAGGGATAGCATGAGGGAGGTTTCGATTCTTGAGCCGCATCACTACAAATTTTGTAACAGGTATCGAATGTGAGGCTGCACAAAAATGTCTTACGCTCTGTGAAGCGATACTTTTACCTCTTGACCCTACCCATCCTTGTCTCTTGTACAGAAAACCAAGAACGCGCGCCTAGTCTTCCCGAATTCACCGTCAGCGTCGGCTATCCCCAGCGAGGCGATGCACAGCACTACCGAGAATGGATAGGAGAAATCACGAGCATGCAGCGGGCCTCCATTTTGCCACAAATCAGCGGATACATCACGGAACGCCGATTCAAGAATGGTCAGATGGTCAAGAAAGGCGATATTCTCTATCAAATCAACTCTCAATTCTACCAACAAGCCTTGAAGCAAGCCCAGCAAGTCGTCGCGCAAAAACAAGCCGCACTCGACAAGGCAAAGCAGAATCTCGACTACTACGCCGCCCTCATCGGGAAAGAAGCCGTCTCACGACAGTCCTACACCGACGCGGAGCAGGTCGTCAAAGAATCTGAGGCGGCACTCGAGGCTGCGCGTGCCGCCGCACAGCAGGCGCAGATCAATCTCGGCTACTGCACGCTGCGGTCTCCTATTTCTGGTGTAATCGGCTTTGCCCAGTCCTATGCGGGGGCTTACGTCTCGCCCAATGGGAGTGCGCTCGTGGAGGTCACACGCCTCGACCCTATACGCGTCAATTTTGCTATCACGGAGCAAGAGTGGCTCACACAAGGTGGGGACAAGGGGGCACTCAGCCCTGGTAAACAAGTCGAGATCCTCCTCGCTGATGGTAAGGCATACCCTCAGAAAGCGGCCATTGAGGGCGTGGACAACAAGGTCAACACTGCCACGGGCAGCCTCATGCTTGACGCGCATGTGAGCAATCCTCAAGGGCTCTTGCGCCCTGGGATGTTTGCGAAGGTACGCGCGCTCACCGAGCTGCAAAAGGATGTGCTCTGGGTGCCCCAGAGTGCCATAGCGAGCCTTCAGGGTATGAGCTTTGTATTGAGCTACCCCGAGGGGGGAAAGGTGAGCATGATCCCAGTTGAGCTAGGGATGAGTGAGGGAGCGCGCGTCGTCATCAAGGCCAAGGGTATCACGCCAAGTACGCGTATCATCACCAATGGGACGCAGCAGGGCATGATGGCCGCGGCGGGGCGTTGCTCTCTGCATATCGCAGACGCAAACCATAAAAAATAAAATATATGCGACAGTGGGCACGCGTGCTATGTCTGATCTAATGGCATGTATTCCTTCTTCATTCGACGTCCTATCGTAGCCATCTGTCTCTCACTGCTCATCTTTATCGGTGGTCTGATCACGGCTCTATCACTCCCTATCACCCAGTATCCCAATGTGGTTCCCCCGCAGATTGTCATCTCGACGAGTCTCCCCGGTGCAGACTGCTCGACTATTGCTGACTCGATTGCCTCTCCTATTGAGCAGCAGATGAGTGGTGTGGAAGGCATGGACTACATGACCTCCTTTTCGACGAATTCAGGAGCCTACACCCTTAATATTTATTTTGAGATAGCCAGTGATGTGGACATGGATGAGGTGCACGCTTATCTACGCTACGCCGAGGCGAGCACTCAGCTGCCCACCGAGGCACAGGAGATGGGGGTAGATCTGCAGGCGACCACAGGGGTGCCCATGCTCGTCTTTGCTCTGAACTCAGAGCAAGACCTCTATCAAGCCTCATGGATGGCAAACTACGCTCGTATCAATCTCATCAATCCCCTGCTACGAACTAAAGGAGTAGGAAGCGTACAGATCTTTGGTGCAGGCTCTTATGCCATGCGTATCTGGCTGCATCCTGATCGCATGGCGGCTCTCGGAATGACTGTCTCTGAGATCAAGGCTGCTATCGCCGCGCAGAATAGCATCAATCCCGTGGGCAATCTCGGGGCGAATCCCGCACCAGCTGATCAGGCGAGCACCTACACGGTGCGTAGTCAGGGACGTCTGACGAGTGCCGAGGAGTTCGAAAACATCATCGTGCGAGCCCAAGGCAATGAGCTCGTCTACCTCAAGGATGTCGCACGCGTCGAGCTAGGGGCGCAGAATTACGATGTCACCGCGACAAACAACGGCTCGCCCTGTGCTCTCATCGCCATCTCGCAGAGTCCTGATAGCAATGCGCTGGAGACGGTAAAAGCAGTACGAGAGACGCTCGCAAACCATCCCCTCCCCAGTGGAATGCAGCTCGACGAGGTGCTCAATACGACCACGAGCGTGAGCCTCGGTATCAGAGAGATTATAGAGACACTCATCCTAGCCCTGCTGCTCGTGATGCTCGTGATCTTTATCTTCTTGCAGGGCTGGCGAGCCTCTGTCATTGCGCTGGCTGTCGTGCCGGTGAGCATTGTGGGCTCATTCCTATTCTTTCCTATTTTTGATATGACGATCAATACGATATGTCTTATGGGCATGGTGCTAGCCATAGGACTTGTGGTGGATGATGCTATTGTTGTGGTCGAGGCGGTGCAGACGCGACTCGATGAGGGTATGGAGCCTATTGCTGCGACGGAGGCGGCGATGCAGGAGGTGGCCAGCCCGATTGTTACGACGGCTCTCGTGCTTGCGGCGGTGTTCTTCCCCTGTATGTTACTCCCAGGTATCACGGGGGAGCTCTTTGCGCAATTCGCCATCACGATAGGCGTGGCTATTGTGCTCTCTGCCTTTAATGCACTGAGTCTGAGTCCTGCCTTAGCGGCTATTCTCTTGCGAGCAAAGACTCCGCCGCGTACTGTGCTCGCGAAGGCGGGGGCGGGGTTCAATCGCCTGTTTAGCTCCCTGCGCCTGCGCTATGTGCGCATATCGGGATTCTTCATTCGCCGTGGGGTGCTGACAGGCTTGCTGCTGCTCACAGCCATCGTGGGTATTTATCCTATCAGTATGAAGATTCCTGCGGGATTCCTCCCCAATGAGGATGAGGGGTATTTTTTTGGGCTGTTAGAGCTGCCTTATGGTGTTTCGCGCGAGGTCACGCAGAAAGCGAGTACTCAGGTGTCCCAGATGGCGATGGAGAATGAGGCGATACAAGATGTCGTGGCGGTGAATGGCTTTAACCTCCTCACAGGGGTAGAGAGTCCGAATCAGGCGTTTTTCTTTGTCGACCTCAAGGAATGGGATAAGCGCAACGCGAAGACTCAGAATGCGCTGCTACTTTCAGAAAAATTCTCTCAAGGAATGAATAATCTCAATACAGGAGGTCTCGGATTCGCCTTCACGCCGCCGGCCATCCCCAGCCTCGGTGTCTCGTCTGATGTCAGCATGATGATCGAGGATAGGGCAGGGAGGGGAGAGGAGTATCTACGTGAGCAAACCGCGGCCTTCATCAAAGCCGCAGAAGCCTGCCCAGAGATCATGATGGTGCAGAACCTCATGGCGAGTAGCACACCTCAGATTTATCTGAAGCTCAATGTCAAAAAAGCCCTCTCTCAGGGGGTAGATCTAGAGGAGGCCTACCTGACTCTGCAATGCTACCTTGGCAGCGTCTTTGTGAATTATTTTAATCGCTTTGGCTACCAATGGCAGGTGTACATGCAGGCGGAGCAATCAGCTCGTATGGATAGAGCGGGACTGGAGCGATTCTACCTATCGGGCAAGAATGGCGTGCAGGTGCCTCTGAGCTCCATTGTGGATGTAGAGAAGAGGTCGGGTCCCGACTACCTCGTGCGACAAAATATGTACAATGCGAGCATGCTCGATATAGTCGGCAAGCCGGGCTACACGCAGGAGCAGCTCATGGCCGCGCTGGAGCGCAGCTTTCGCGAGCATATGCCTAGCGACATGGGCTATTCGTATACAGGGATGAGCTATCAGGAGCAGAAGGCGCAGCAGGGGGTGAGTCTCACGTTGATCTTTGCGCTCTCGGGATTGGTGGCTTATCTCTTGCTAGCCTCGCTCTACGAGAGCTGGGTCTTGCCTCTGGCGGTGCTCATGAGTATACCTGTGGCTATTTTAGGTGCGCTGAGCGTGCTGTGGATGACGGGACAGAGCTTGAATCTCTACACGGAGATTGGTCTCATGATGCTCATCGGGCTTGCGGCGAAGAATGCGATTCTTGTAGTCGAGTTCGCCCAGAATAGGCGAGCCGAGGGCTTGGGTATCATTCCCGCGACGATGCTCGCGGCGCAGGTGCGCTTGCGGCCTATTTTGATGACGAGTCTTGCGTTTATCTGCGGCTGCTTGCCGCTCGTCTTTGCCACAGGAGCTGGTGCAGGATCAAGACATGCCGTGGGGATATGCGTCGTCGGCGGGATGTGTGTCGCGGCCTTTATCTGTATCTTCTTTAACCCCTTTTGCTATGCTCTCGTGGCGCGCTGGGGAAGGAGGAGGGAGTTATAACCCCCTAGGGCGCGTAGGTAGAATGCCTTGCGCATGGTAGAAGTTCTAGCTTGAAATGCGCTAGTCGTTTTGCTAGTATGTCTGATTGTTGAAAGAAAAGAAACTTTCCGTCTCGAATAGCTCTACGAAGTCCAGATTAGTCACCCCATTTGGAATCCTCCTTCATGGATCTAAGAACTAAGCCAGCACAATGAAATTCCCCCACTTCCACTCCGCCCGCTCGCCGCTCGCCGCGCTCATCCTCTCGCTCAGCCCCCTGCATGCCGCCGACTTCTTCACCCTCGAAGTCTCCCCTGAGAAGCCTTACCCCCTCAGCAATGTCCTCGAAGCGCAACGAATCTTAGACCAAGGTCAGCAATGGTCCAAGCAATCACCCGACATCCGCAGCATTCACCCCTCCGCGAAGCACTTCCCAGGTCTTCTCCAAGAAGGCTACCAAAGCGTCATCAAGGACATCCCCCTCAAGCATAAGAAAATGCCCGATCACCTGCGCGGCATCAACAAGAAACTGGGCTTGAGTCGCAACTTTAACAGCCCAACCAACGTGACTCACTACTCCACAGGCCTCTACGCCCCTGCAGGAGCTCCCATTGAGCTCATCGTCCCCGCCGATCTACGTGGCAAAGCCAGCGTGCAAATAGGCATCCACACCGACACAATCCCCGCTCAGTCACGCTGGCACAATCAATGGCGTCGCATGCCTTATCTCACCAATACGAAAGCTCTCAATGATGAAAAAGTCACCATCACAAGCCCCTTCGGTGGTCTCATCTACATCAACGTAGACCCCGAGATGCAGGATCTAGATAGCAGCCTGCGCATCTCGGGAGGCGTGCAAACAGCCCGCTACATCGCAGGAGAGACCAGCCCCGAGGAATTCAGCGCCATGCTCGCGCAAAACCCTGCTCCGTGGGGTGAGTTAGAGACGGATAATCTCATCATCACGATGTCCAACGAAGGGCTCAAAAAAATCAAAGACCCTACCGAGTCCGCCCGTGTCTGGCAAAGCATCATTGGAGCCTGTTACGATCTCGCCCAGATCCCTGAGCCCTTCTTTCGCAAGCAACGAATCGTGCTCGATGAGCAAATCTCAATTGGCCTCATGCACAGCGGCTACCCCGTCATGGCGCATCACCGCGCAGGCGTCGAGTACTATGAGGCAGAGCAATTTATCATTGATCTCAGCACCCTCTCGGCCGCATGGGGCTTCTTTCATGAGATAGGGCATAATATGCAAAATACCACCGACTGGGTTTTTAGCGGCACCACGGAAGTGAGCGTGAATCTCTTCTCCCTCTACATCTACGATCAGATTGTCATGGGTAGCGACAAATCCCATGACGGTGTCAGTGCCGCTGCCACTCAGAAGGCGATGAAAGAATACTTTGCTCGAGGTGCGAAGTACGAAGACTGGAAAAAATCGCCCTTCCTTGGGCTCATCCTCTTTCGCCAAATACGCAATGAATTTGGCTGGGATGTCTTCAAGAAAATTTTTGCTAGATTCAACGAAAGCAGCCTCAGCAATAAACCCTGCTATCTTCCGTACGCGAGTACGGGCGACCAGCGCAAGATAGACAACTGGGTCTACCACCTCTCCGACATCACTCAGCGTAATCTTGCTCCTTTCTTCGTCGCATGGGGCATACCTGTCTCGGCAGGCATCAGTGATGCCACCAAGCAATGGAAGCCATGGATGCCCTACTCCTTCAACCCCACACCCGCGAAGAGCAAATCATCGAGCAGCCCAGCTAACGAGTAGTAAGAAATAGAACTTGCTGCCATTCCTGCAGGGGATATCCTATTCTACTGAAGATGCTAGGATATTACTTTGGCAGGAGTTATTACTTTGGTTGAGGTCCATGGGAGGAATCGCGGCTTGCGTACTTGATTAGCTAGAGCCCGTCAAGTCGCAATCCGGCACAAATTGCATGCCCATTTGGGAGTAGAGCACACAACGACACCTCGTGTGTGAAAGCCGATGGAATACGAAATGTCTAGAGGCTACTTGAGACAACGAAAATCCGAGAAAGATTTTCTCGGGCTCTTTCCATCTGGCTGAGGTGGATAAGAACCACTCAGCAGGCTGTCTCACGTTATCTCTAAAGAGATTAGTGAAGCTCCCTTAAAGTATCGCCATATTTGTATGATTCCTATCACTAGCGAATCCACGCGAGAAACTCCTTGTTCCCCTCCATGCCTGTAATGGGAGAATCGGCGACCCCCATCCAAGTAAGACCGAGCTCATCGCAGACAAAATCGCGTATCTTGTCAATAGCGCGTTGGTGGAGTAGGGGATCTCTGACGATGCCTCCAAGACCTATATCTTCGGGCTGAAGCTCGAATTGCGGCTTGATAAGCACGAGAAAATGCCCCTCTGCCGCAAGGCAGCTCTGAGCGGCAGGCAAGATCTTTGTCAGCGAAATAAAGGAGACATCACTCACGATAATGTCTACCTTCTCGCCAAGATCCTCGGGGGTAAGGTAGCGCGCGTTGAATTGCTCCTTGACGCAGACACGCGGGTCTTGGCGCAGCTTCCACACCAGCTGATTGGTCCCCACATCAATGGCGTGGACACGCGCAGCTCCGTGCTGGAGAAGGCAGTCGGTGAATCCTCCCGTAGAAGATCCTATATCAAGGCAGACTTTCCCCGTGACATCCACGGGGAAGACCTTGAGCGCACCCTCTAGCTTCAGCCCCCCACGACTGACGTAGCGGGGCTTATTCTTGACGCGTACAGGCAGTGTCTCATCGACCTTGGTGCCGGGCTTCGTGATGAGCTGATCCTTCACCATGACCTCGCCCGCGAGAATGAGTCGCTGAGCTTGCTCACGAGATTCGACCAAGCCGAGCTGGGTGACGAGGACATCAAGTCGTAGCTTTGCCATAGAGAGACATTGAAAATGCACGCAGGATACGCTCCCTTAGTAGGAGGAGCGGAGAGCACTACCACGACCGGGCATCATAGGCGTAGCTGCCTTGCTCGTGCTTGGCGCGGAGTCTTCATAGCTCGTCGTATAGACTGGCGTTTCGACTGGATCTGGAGTCGTGACAGAACCGATGTAGGCTTGCGACGCGGGCATAGCGAGACCATCCACAGGGGTGTAGGCATTCCATGCGGAGACGCGAGGATTGATAGTAACCTCTTCATCGGAGGAGGAGCAGGAGCTGAGCACCGTAATGATGCTGGCTGCGATGATGGCGGGTTTGAGCATAGTTGTGTTCATATGTATTAGTATGTTATGGAATTGGGAAAATAATGACTGTCGTCTGAGCCCACGTGGCAAAGCAAAACAACGCACTCATGCACGTGAGCATGATGCGCGGCACATCGCGCTGACCTTGTGCTACTTTATCGAGAGGAGCGGCGCGAAAGCTCACAAAAGCGATATAGAAAGTAGCAAGCCAAGAAAAGAAATAAAAATTCGACCACATCGCCCCTTGCAGCTGCTCCATCGTCTCAGGCACTGCGCGTAGATAGACGAAGAAGCCCATGGGGAAGATAGAAAGTATAGAGAGCTCAGCACGAGCTAGTTGTGTCATATAGAGACGCATCCAGACTACACCCCAACAGAGCACGAGCAGAAGTGCTGCCAATATCAGGGCTACCACCGTATTCAAAAAATTAAAGAGCAGGGGGATACAGCTCAACAAAGTGAAGAGCGGCAGCACCCAATACATGTACATTTTGCGACTCATAAGCAGTAGAAAGAGAGATTAAGACGCATCATCAGCCCAGTGCCACGTGATAGGCACTTGAATATCAGGATGAAGGCTCTTCATGGCAGGACTTGTTAGTGCGCAGTCTTCGAGAGCCGCGCGGTGAGGGGTGTGGGAGGGTAGGGGGACATCAATACACGTCTCTATCATCGAGATACGACGGGGCTCTGCCGCCATATGCTTGATCACCTCGATCTTCATCCCCGTGAGATCGAGTCCATTCTGCTGCGCGTAGATCCCCATGATGGTTGACATGCAGGACCCAACAGCAGCACACATAAGATCGGTAGGCGAGAACGATTCGCCCTTTCCGTGATTGTCACAAGGGGCGTCGGAGACGGTACTCATTCCAGAATTGACATGCGTGAGCTCATTGCGAAGCTCGCCTTGATAGACGATAGTGCACTTAACCATGCTTGAATACTACGCGACTTGATCAGTGAGGTCAAGATAGAAATCACATTTTTAACTTCACATAACACCTATAATGTCAAATTTCGAATAATTCTACTTGAAATACTGCCACAATATGATAGAATCGCCACTCATATGAGTATGGTAAAAGCGCAACATCTCTACAAAGTATTTGGCCGCACCGAAGCCGTCAAAGACGCCACATTCGAGATAGAAAAAGGAGAAATCGTTGGATTCCTCGGACCCAACGGCGCCGGAAAGACCACCACCATGAAGATGCTCACTGGTTACCTACCGCCAACGGCTGGAACGGCTAGCATTGCTGGCTATGACATCATTGACCACTCGCTCGAGGTACGCCGCCACATTGGCTACATGCCCGAGAATGTCCCGCTTTATGAGGACATGCGCGTCTATGAATACCTCGACTACCGAGCACGCCTCAAAGGCATTTGCGGCAGATCTGTACGCCAGCAAATCGGTCAAGCCATCGACAACTGCGGACTTGAGCCCAAGCGCAGTAATCTCATCAGCACTCTCTCCAAAGGCTACCGCCAGCGCGTAGGACTCGCTGATGCCCTTCTAGGCCGCCCCGAGCTACTCATCCTCGATGAGCCAACCAATGGATTAGATCCCAACCAGATACGCCAAATACGCGAACTCATCAAGCAGCTCTCCGTAGATCACACCGTCATCCTCTCGACCCACATTCTTAGCGAGGTTGAGATGATATGCAACAAGGTCATTATCATTGATCAAGGTCTCATCAAGGCCGCTGATACCCCTCAAAACCTCACGCGAGGTCTCCGCACGGCGGGACGCGTCACTCTGGAGTTCAAGGGCGATCTCGATCTCGTCATGGGCGCGCTCAACACCTTCGACGCCATCAAAAAAGTCATCCACAACAGCACGAGCTCCGATCACTGGCATTCGCTCACCCTTCGCGCAGAGCCCAAGACAGATACGCGCGAGATGGTCGCCGCATTCATCAGCTCGCGCGGCTATGCTCTGCGCCACATGTACCGCCATATCCCGACCTTAGAAGATGTCTTTGTCGAAATGACACGCCACGATTAATTACCCCCCTACCCCCTTTTATGTCTGCCCCCTCTGCACCATCACCTGCCCCCTCCGCGCGACAGAGCATCAGTCGATCGTATGGCTATCTGCGCACGACGCGCATCATTTTCACCCGCGAGCTACGCAGCTATCTAGGCACACCCTTTGGCTGGGTGATTCTCGCCTGCACCATGGGTTTACAAGCCTTCTCCCTTCAGACGGTGCTCAAGGTCATGAGTATGAGCTCTGACGAGGGCGTAATGTATCACATGTTGCAGAATAACACCTTTTGGTTTTACTTTCTCTTCCTCTTTCCGCTCATCACGATGCGCAGCTTTGCCGAGGAGGAGCGCATGGGCACCCTCGAAGGTCTGCTGACCGCGCCCGTGACGACCATGCAGATTCTACTGGGCAAGTACTTAGCCGCCTACATCTTCTACATCCTTATCTGGCTTCCCATGCTCCTCTATCCTTGGCTCAGTGAGCTATCCAATAGTCTGACGCATAGCGTCTATGGGATACAGACATCGGGGGCTATTGAGTACCATCTCGCTGACTGGTATGGAGCTTTTAGCATCCTGTTGCTCTCAGGGAGCTTTTTTATCGCCATAGGTGTTTTATGCTCGGCATTCACTCGTAGTCAGATTATTGCGGCTATTATTTGCACCTGTATCATGATTACCTATTACTTCTTGGGGCGCGTCACCGAGCTCTGGGGTGAGTTCCCCGCAGCGGGTATCTTTCACTATATCTCGCTCTATGAGCATCTCTCCTCCTTCTCTCGCGGTCTGATTGATTCACGACCCTTCGTGCTCTACATTTCGATGACTCTCTTCACCCTCGCGTTGACGCGCCGCATCGTCGACTACCGCCGCTGGAGACGCTAATTTTTACCCCCGCTACTCTTTCACATGAAAAGTCATAAAAATCCACAGGCTCGCCGCATGAAGAAAAATCCTCTCGCATGGATTAACATCGTGCTGCTCGCTATACTCGCCTTGACGCTCAACTTCATAGGTAGCCAAGAATTCACCAAGCGCGACCTGACCGAGGAGCAACGCTACACTATATCTGAGCGCACGATCAATATCCTCAACAGCGCCCGTGTCCAGGAGCATCCTACAGCCGATGCCCCTACCCCCATACGAGTCATCTTTGCCTTCCAGCGCAACACACGCAACTACCCGCGCATGTATTCACTACTTGAGGACTACAAGGCGCACAGCAAGGGCAAGATAGAGACAGAGGTCTTTGACCCTCTGCGCCAACCTCATCGTGCGCGCGAAATTTCGCAGATCTATGGAGTCGACTTCACTCAGAATCTCGTCGTGGTAGATGCGCGTAAAAATCCCGACATCGCGATGAAGACATTCGAAGAACGCAGTGATCGCAAGCATGTCCGTATCCGCCCTGGTGCCTCCTTCATCAAGTACAAGACACTCCCCGACATGAGCAAGCGAGCCGTCGCCCTCATGATGGATGAGGTGCTCAGCTCTGCTATCGTCGAGGCCGTCGAAGGCGAGATGCGCACGATGTACGTCGTCGAGGGCAAAGGGGGTGTCTCACGAGACGACAAGGTCCTCCTAGAGCTATTAGAGGAAATAACCGCCTCGCTCAACATCCAGCTCTCATGGATCAATCTCTCCACGATAGAGCAGCTTCCTGCCGATGCAGAAGGACTCTTCATTATTGCTCCCCAGACCGACTTCACTGAGCAAGAGATGGGAGTCGTGCGCAATTTTTGGGAGCGCGAAGGCAGGCATGCCGTCTTTGTCGCCCTAGACCCGATTAATACAGACCTACCCCGCTTCTACCGCTTTATTCGAGAGCAAGGCATACGCCCCAACCGTGACCGTGTCCTCCTGAGCAACCGCAATCGCGCCTACTACAACATCACAGCCGTCTTCCCCGAAGGCCTCAATGCTACGCGCTCCTTCTGGCATCGCTCGACTAATCTTGAGGGGCAGAGCATGTCCTTTGCCCTAGAACACGCCGATGAGAATCTCGCCTCCGTACAAAAGCTCCATTGCTACGAAATCCTCAAATCCTCACCAGACTACTACGGCGAGACCAAGACAGACCTCACCCCGAGCTTTGACCCCAAAGAAGACATAGCAGGTCCCCTCTGCCTCGCTGCCGCCGTCACCCGCGGCTCGCACAACGACCCCAACAATCTCTCCACCATGATCGTGCTGGGCAACACCAACCTCCTCACCAAGGACGGTGGCAAGCGCGAGCAGCGCGACTACATACGCACCCTCACCGCGTGGATGTCCGATCGCGAGGAATACGCTGGTAAGAGCACGAATGAAGATCTCACCATGAGGATAGATCTCAATCGCCGCTCGCAGAGCTTCTTGGAGTATCTGACCTTGCTAGGTATGCCCCTGTGTGCACTGCTCATCGCCCTGCTCATCTGGAATATCCGCCGTCACTAATCAGGCATCCCCCTCCCCTATGCGTTACCTATCCACGATCCTGCTCACGCTGCTCACGCTGCTGACCCTCACTGCTGCGACCTTCCTCGTCATTGATGGGAATCTCGCACGCCTGACTGGCTGGTACCGATACAAGAAAGGAGAAACCCTCTTCCAAAAATCCACCCGACAATCACTCGCTGATGTTGACTGGATGCGCATAGAGGACCTCCATGAGCAGCTCTCCTGCGAGCGACAGCCCGATGGCAGCTGGTGGATCACAGAGCCCTACCTTGACCGTATGGCTCCTGAGGTAGCGCAAGCCATCCTCGCTTTTACCGACAAAGCACGACTCGTTGATACCCTCCCTCTTGACCGCTCGACTGAGGGCAGTTTGCGTGAGTTTGGAGTTGAGACATCCCCCTACTCGGTCACCCTCAAACGCCCTTTTGACAACCGACGCACGACCATCGCGCGCTACACCCTAGGAGCTAGTGCACCGTGGTTTGCCGATACTGGCGAAGAAAAAACCGTCGTACCCACCACTTACCTGCGCACTGATTACTATGGCAACGACCAGCGCATCCACGTCGTCACCGGCAACATCCTCTCCATATTTAGCAAGGGACTCCACGGACTACGCGACCCCTCCCCCTTCCATCTCAAGGCAGATGATATCTTTGATGTCACCATCAAAGAGAAAGGCAAAGATACCCTCTCGCTGAGCCGTCTCAGTCCTCAAGCACCTTGGGTGCTCTCCAGCCCCATTATCACACCCGCTAACAACGAAGGTGTCAACGAACTGCTCGAAAATTTGCTCAAAATAGAAGCCTTGCGCATCGAGAATAGCATCGACATCGACCTGAGCCAGCAGAAAAAAAGCAATTCTATCACCCTCAAGGACAGCAAGGGTGCATCATACGAATTGCAGCTCTATACCCCCTTTTTCTCTGAAAAAGACGACGCGCTAGTCAGCTACGCGACAGTCTCCAATCGCAAGGTCATCCTCGTCCTGCCAGCGGCACCCCGCGTGATGCGCAAGGGCAGCTACGCGACCATCATCAATCAAGTCCTCAGCCTCCCTCTCCTCCCACCCTCTTACCTCAAAGAGCTGCGCTCCGGCAACACGCCTGTCTACTGTAGTGAGCTCTCCTTAGAGCTTGATGATCTGCGCTCCTTGCAGCTCTCTCCCATCCCTGAGAAAGACATTGCACGCGTCTCTGTCAACACTCCCTTTGCGCGTGCGCCGCTGCGCTTACTCCTCATCCCAGGAGACAGCGAGAGCAAAGTGCCAGCCCAATGGATGTACTCACTCGCATCCAGCTATGAAGAAGCCGATGCAAAACGCGTCAAAAACTTCCTGCAAGCACTCAACCTCGTCCCACTTGAAAGAATCCTCCACGATATCAAGCCCACCGACGACACTCATGCCCTGCTCCAGCAATACGGACTCGATCGCCCCGACTACAGCATCACGCTGCTCCCCCTGCCATGTAGCTACCGCTCCGTCCTCTTCGGGCACGATATGCCTCTGATCAAAGACCGCCCCCCCGTCAGCTATGTGATCAAGTACCAGCGAGGCAAGACCATAGATGATCCCGCGACATGGATCGTGCATGAGCGCGGTAGCTCATGCATCGGTGTACTCTCTCCTACAGTGGCTAAGTACCTTTCACTCGACCGCTACCAGTGGAAGGACAAGCGTGCGCTGAATTTCCCCATTTCAGCACTCAAGACCATGACTATTTACTATAGTAGTGCGACGCTCGCCCTCAATTTCGACTATATTGGCGATAGGTGGACAGGTACACTCAATGGCAAGGATGTGAGTATGCGTATCAACGCGCGCCGCTCCCTCAACTACCTCCGCAATCTTAACAAGTTGGAAGTCGTGCGCTGGGTTCCCCCCACGCATCAAGCGGCGCTAAACATCCTCAAAAACCCTATCTTCAAGATCCGACTTGATCTTGAGCTCAACAACATATCTCAGCAGGAAGCCTTCATCATCGACGACAACAAAGCTGACGCTCAACAGATCGAGTCTGACTTACGCTCACAAGGCGGAGTAGATTCGGAAAACTACCTTGATAGCAAGGTAGACGACGAAGCTATCACCCAATCACTCTTTGCCGACGAGAAGAAAACGAAAAAATCCATCACCCTCGAACTTGCCCCTCTGAACCCACGCAACGCCAAAACCCCCTTCTACGTCAGACATGTCGAGACAGGAGAAATCTTCGTCATCAATCATGAAGACGCGTGGAATCTCGGCAACAACCTGCTTGAGAAATAAGCCCCCAAGCCCATCATCATCCCGACACACACTCATCCTCATGTGGCACTGGCAACACCAAGTCCCTATCCAACAAGAAGACTACTGGAAAGATCTTCTTGAGCGATACCCTCAAAGCGTCATCTCGCAGAACTACGCGGCAACACAGCTCCAGCTCGAAATCTACTGGGAGCAGCACGAGCAAGCACTCCTCTTTGCAGCCTGCCACGGCGGCAGCGTCAACGAGCTAGACGTCAAAGACTGGGTAGCAGAGACGGCCCCCGAGAATCAACCCCCACTGCTCATACGCCAGCAGCTCGTCATCAGCTCCAACGACGACGCCCAACAGCTCGCCGAGCTCAAGCAGCGCTACCCCCAGCGCATCGTGCTCACCCTGCCCGCCGAGATGGCCTTTGGCACAGGGAATCACGCCACCACCTCTACTTGCCTACGTCTGCTCTGCGATTACGCCAAGACACGGACTGTGGGCACATGGCAACTCACCGACGCGGGCTGCGGCACCGCCATCCTCGCGCTGGCAGGGCTGCACCTCGGAGCGAGCCACGCCATAGCCTATGACTTTGACCCCCAAGCCATCGAGATAGCGCAGCGCAACGTCCAGCGCAATGGAGGAGCTGAGCATCTCGAGCTCTTTCATGGGGACGTCTTCACATGGGAGGCACGCGAAGAGCAGCGAGCCGACATCCTGCTTGCCAACCTTTTTTCCACCGTCCTACAGCAAGCCTTCCCCCACCTCATCTCCAGTATGAAAGCAGGGGGCACTCTCATCATCTCTGGCATCCTCAAGGAGCAGGCTGACGACACTCTCGCCATCGCTCAAGAGCATGGACTCATCCTCGACAAGCGCATCACACGAGGTAAATGGATCACCGCCCAGCTCCAGCTCCCGTTATGAACATCCTCGCCCTCGAATGCTCCCAGCTCCCCTCCTCGCTCTGCCTCAGCCTCACTGACTCCGAGGCACATCTAGAGCATCAGTGGAGCACTGAGCGCAACCACGACGCAGAGCTCTTCCCTGCCCTTGAGCGTTGTATGGTAGAGCTAGGAGACGCGACACTTGATCTCATCATCGTCGGCGCAGGCCCTGGCAGCTATGGAGGCGTACGAGTCGCGCTCGCCACAGCCGAGGGCATCGCCATGGTCAAATCCTGCCCCATCGTCGCCCTCGACTCATGGATACAGCTCTCTGAGGCAGAGAGCCGCTGGCTCATCTCCGATGCGCGGCGCGGCGGCTGGACACTACGCCACCCCCAGGGCAAGATTGAAGTCGTCAGCCTCGATGACATCCTTGAGCTCCAGCAAAGCAGCACCCCCCTCGCCTCCTTGGAGACTCAGCAGCATCTCAGCCAAAAAGGCCTCAGCCTAGAGCTCTGTGAGCTCACCCCTACCGCAGCAGGACTCATTGAGAGCTGGCATAGCCTCACAGCAGAACAGCAGCACAAGCTACTCAACACCCCACCCGCGCCCATCTACGTTCGCCAGCCCCATATCACCCAAGCCAAGCGCAAGCCATGGGAATGCGGCTAAGAGCACCCATCCATACACTCCTCTACCAAGAAATACACAAGCCGAGGAGTGCAAAAAGTGATTTTCCTGCTTGCCTGCCGAGAAAGCAAATGCTAGTATGTCTGTATCATGAAAAGTTCATCTCTCTTGACTTTACGCAAAGGCTTCACCCTCATTGAGCTCATCATTGTCATCGCCATCCTCGGCACCTTGGCAGCAATTGGTTATCCCGCCATTATGGCAGCAGTAGACAGCGCACGCGAATCGACAGCACGCAAGCAGTGCCAAGATATTGCACAGGCGGTCAAGCGCTTCAGCGACGAGTATAATGGGATCTTGCCCATCAATGACATGCTCGTTGAGCCTAATAGCGACGATGAGTACGTGCTCACCATGTCCCCTGGCAAAGACGGCGAGCTTCTTGCCATCCTCACAGCTCGTGAAAAGGGCGATGAGAAGGTCAATGGCGACGGTGAGCAGTTCATGAAATCCAGCTTAGAAGAAAACCCCTCGGGTGGTCTCTATGAAGACGAATCCGGCGAGCTGGGACTCTATGACCCATGGGGTAGCCCCTATCAGGTCATTATCACGACCAATGCAGACAGCCGCGACGGCGCGACCGACCCCTTCACTGGAAAGCCCTCTGGCAAGCAGTGCCTCGTCTATTCTCTCGGGGTAGACAAAGAAGGCATGCCCCAGACCATCAAGCGCGAGCGCAAGTCATCACGATCTGAGCGCAATTCTTCCCGCCGCAACCAGCGCGCCAACAAAGCCTCGACCGCAGCTGCTGATGCTGACGCGGACTACAAGGAGAGCATCGAGGACAATATCTATTCATGGAAAACAGTAAAACAGTAATGAGTGCGCCGTGCGATAGCGACAGTGCGCGTGAATCCTACGATGAATTCTGCGACAGCGGTGTCGCCTGCACAGAGACAGACGATACCCGTGTCGCAGAGATTCGCCGAATTCCCAAGCCAAAGTTCTACATGAAGATCTTTGCCGCGAAGGAAGAAGACAAACGCCTCATCGCCGACACCCGTAAAGAGCTCTCACGCGTCCTCAAGGGCGAGGACGATCGCTTGGCCGTCATCGTCGGACCCTGCTCCATTCACGATGTCGAGACAGCGGTCGAGTATGGACGTCTTATCAAGCTCGCCCGTGAGAAATACGGCAAGGATCTACTCATCATCATGCGCGTCTACTTTGAGAAGCCCCGCACCACCGTCGGCTGGAAGGGACTCATCAATGACCCAGAGAAGGATGGTAGCTTTGACATCGAGACAGGTGTGCGCATGGCACGTCAGCTGCTGCTGCGCCTCGCAGAGCTGCGCGTCCCAGCCGCAACCGAGTTCTTAGACGTCATCATGCCCCAATACATCGCCGACCTCATCTCGTGGGGCACGATAGGAGCGCGCACGACAGAGAGTCAAGTACACCGCGAACTGGCCAGCGGCATGTCCATGCCCATAGGCTTCAAGAATGGCACCTCGGGCAATACCCAAGTCGCCGTCGAGGCCATCATCGCCTCAAGCCGCGAGCATAGCTTCCTCTCCGTGGATAAGACAGGAGTCGCCTCCATCGTACGCACGAAGGGCAACGATGACTGCCATGTCATCCTCCGTGGCTCCTCGAGCTCGACAAATTATGATGCGACCGCCGTAGCAGAGACTCAATCCATGCTCGCGAGCAAGGGGATAGAGAATCGCATCATGATTGACTGCTCCCATGGCAATAGCTTCAAGAAGCACGATATGCAGATTGTAGCGGCTCGTGATATAGCACAGCAAGTCGCCGAGGGCAGCGAGGCCATTGGCTTGGTCATGATTGAGAGCAATATCAACGAAGGCAACCAGACCTACACCGATGCAGCGAGCGCGCAATTCGGCGTGAGTATCACCGATGCATGCGTAGGCTGGACAGACAGAACACTCAGTGAGCAAGGTGTACGCACGATTACAGAAATCAGCGATGCCGCAGAGGGTGAGAATAGCACCGTTGCTATCCTCGACATCCTCGCAGCAGCCGTACGTCAGCGCCGCGCAAAGAAATTAAGCTAGTAGCGATACGTCTTTTACATAGCCACGCACGCGCACATCAAGAGCCTTATCTTGACGTGAGAGTGCGTGGCTTATTACTTCTGGACTAGGGCCAATGGGCAGAAGCGGTCTGCATACTTGATTATTACTTTGGCTGGGGTTAATGCAGTAGCAACGGCTTGCGCACTTGATTAGCTAGAGACCGTCAAGGCACAATCCGACATAAATTGCCTACCGGTTTGAGACGAAGGATGACCGCGACACTCACCTCTTATCTGAGTGAATTCCTCACCAAATAGGGGATAACCCCCAAAATGGGTAGCACCAGAGCAAGCCAATACCCCTGTCTCAGTAGGATGATCATTGAGATCCATGAGAGGTGAAAGATAGCGATTACAACGAGGTGCAAGATGGTGATTGCAACGCTGCGGATCGATCGAAGAGATACTCGCATAATCACGAATTATAGGGAATCCCCGCAGCCCTCGCAAGCGAATTTCAGTATTGGCGGAAAATTTACTTGCCTATTCTAATAGACATGTTTATAATTGCACGGCTAAACGCAACCTGAATGAAAGCTATTCTTGCATTAGAAGACGGAACAACATTCGAAGGAACATCCTTCGGAGCCGCGGGGAC